>JAKPCP010000017.1 GCA_029553225.1 bacterium
ATATTTATACGACATCTTTCTCGCTGCTTCTGCTATTTCTTCAATGCTATTTTCCCCTCCGTCCCAATTTGAATGACAATGAAGATCCCCTTTAATATCTCTTTGCTCTATTAAAAATGGCAAACTATTATTCAATGCTGCCTCGATCTCATTATTATTTTCTCTTAATTCCGGGGGAACAAAACACATTCCTAATTTATTATAAATACCTTCTTCATCTTTACCGGCAATCATTGTTTTTCCTTTAAAAAGACCATACTCTGAAAGTTTTAATCCTTTTTCAATCGCAATTTTTCTTAAAACAATATTATGCTCTTTATTACCAGTAAAATATTGTAAAGCCGCCCCATACGATTTTAATGGAACAACTCTTAAATCAATATCAAACCCCTCTTTTACTCTTACAGAAGATTTAGTAGTGCCTTTTCCCCAAATTTTTACAATATTAGGTAAAGAGACAAAATAATCCATAACCTTTTCTGGATTATTAGAGATGATTAAAATATCTATATCGCCTATTGTTGATTTTCTCCTTCTCAAAGATCCGGCAAAAGAAATCCTTTTCACTTCTTTTAATCCTTCTAACTTTTTGAAAACATCTTCGGCAATTGGTAAAATTTCTGCTAATAAAAATCTTCCTTTTGTTCTTTTAACAAAACTTATTCCCTCTAAAATATTTTTTTCTGTTTTTTTTCCAAAGCCAAAAAGTGGGGCAATTTTATGTTCTTTTGCTGCTTTTTCCAAATCATTTAAGTTTTTAATACCCAGTTTTTGATATAAAACTTTTGCCTTTTTAGGACCTAATCCTTCAATTGAAGTTAATTCTTCTAAATTTAAAGGAAATTTTTTCTTAAAATCTTCGTAATATTTTATTTTTCCTGTTTTTAAATATTCCTCAATTTTTTCAGCAATGCTTTTTCCCACGCCAGGAATTTTTTCTAATTCTTTTATTCCTCCTCTTTTATAAATATCCTCAACATCTTCCTCTAGTCCCTCAATTGCCATTGCTGCTTTTTCATAAGCGTATGGTTTAAAGGAAATTTTTTCCATTTCTAAAAAATTGGCGATTTCATATAATATTTTAGCAATCTCTTGGTTTTTCATAAGATTTTATTTATTATAACATAAATTTAGTAAAAATTATTTTTTGTGATAAAATTAAAAAATGATGGAAGAAAATAAAATATTTATTATAATTGATTCTAATGCTTTAATTCACCGCGCTTATCATGCCTTACCTCCTTTAAAAACAAAAAACGGGGAATTAATTAATGCTGTTTATGGTTTTTTACTAGTTTTTTTAAAAGCAATAAAAGAATTTCACCCAGAATATATTGCTGCTGCTTTTGATTTAAAGGCTCCAACTTTCAGACATAATCATTTTAAAGAATATAAAGCAAAAAGGCCTAAAATGCCGGATGAATTTTACCAGCAAATCCCAATAATCAAAGATTTTTTAAAAGCCTTTAATGTTCCTATTTTTGAGAAAGAAGGGTTTGAAGCAGATGATATTATTGGAACTATTTCTGATTTACTTTCCAAAAATGAAAAAGATTTAGAAATAATTATTTTAACCGGAGATTCTGATATTTTTCAATTGATTAATAAAAATACTAAGGTTTACGCGCCTAAAAAGGGATTAAAAGACACTCTTTTGTATGATGAGGAAAAAATCAGGGAAAAATATAATTTAACGCCAGACCAATTAATTGATTTTAAATCTTTAAAAGGTGATGCCTCTGATAATATCTCCGGAGTTAAGGGAATTGGAGAAAAAACAGCAATAGAGTTAATTAGAAAATTTAAAAATCTTGAAAATTTATACAAAGAGATAGAAAATGAAACTGAGGAATCAAAAGAAATTAAAGAAAGGATAAAAGAAATTTTGATAAAAAATAAAGAAGCAGCTTTCTTTAGTAAAATGCTTGTTGAAATTAGAAAAGATGCACCCATTGATTTTAAATTAGAAAATTGCCAATGGAAGGGATATAATAAAAAAAATGCAGAAGAGCTTTTAAAAAATTACGAATTTTTTACTTTAATAAATAAACTCCCTTAATTTATGTGGGAAGAAAACCAAGAAAATCAAAACAATATAAATGAAGAAAAATCTAATAAGTATTTAAAAAACTTATTAGATGAACTTGAAAAAACAAAAAAAGAGATAGAAGAAGAAAGAGATAGAACCAATGCTATTATTTCAAATCTTGTTGATGGAATTTTATTTTTTGATGAGAAAAAAAACATTTCTCTTGTCAATCCAAAAGCAGAAGAAATTTTAGAAATAAAAGCAGAAGATGTATTAAATAAAAATATTTTAGAATTAACAAAATTTCCTATTTTTCTTCCCTTAATTGATGTTTTAGGAGCAGAGATAAGAACTCTTTTTAGAAAAGAGATAAAATTAAAAGAAAATTTAATCTTTGAAATATCTTCTGTTCCTTTAAGTATAAACCAAAAAAGAATAGGAAACCTTGCAGTTTTACATGATATAACTCGGGAAAAATTAATTGAAAAACTTAAGAATGAATTTGTTTCTTTGTCTGCTCATCAGTTAAGAACGCCTCTTTCAGCAATAAAATGGATTATTGAATCATTATTAAATGAAGAAGCAGGAAAAATAACAGAAGAGCAAAAAGAGCTTTTAATCAAAGCAAAAATAAGTAATAACAGAATGATAAAATTAATTGATGATTTATTAGACGTAACAAAAATTGAAGAAGGAAGATATATTGGAGAAATGACTTTGACTAATTTAGAACCTATTGTTGAATCATCGATAGATACATATAAAGAAGAAATCAAAAGAAAAAAAATAAGATTAGAAGTTAAAGGATTATCAGATAATTTGCCAAAAGTTATGGCAGACGTGGAGAAAATAAAGATAGCTTTTCAAAATATTTTTGACAATGCAGTAAAATACACAAAAGAAGGAGGAAAAATATTTGTTTCTCTAAATTACGATGAGAAAAATAAAGAAATATTAATTCAAGTTAAAGATACGGGCATTGGAATCCCTAAAAATCAACAAGAAAGAATTTTTACAAAATTTTTTAGAGGATCAAATGCCACACCAATAGATACAGAAGGAAGCGGGTTAGGTTTATTTTTAACAAAAAACATTATTGAAGCTCACTATGGAAAAATATGGTTTGAATCAGAAGAAAATAAAGGAACCACTTTTTACTTTACTCTTCCAGTTAAAGAGTCTTATGCTGAATATATAACTAAAGAATTTTATTAAAAACAAAATCTCATTTACAAAATAAAAAATATAAAATATAATAAAAATAAGAACTTATTAAATAAATTTTATTAAAAATTATGAAAAAAGTATTAATAGTTGAAGATGATAAATTTCTAAGAGAATTAATGGCCCAAAAATTAATAAAAGAAGATTATGATGTAGTTGAAGCAATTGATGGAGAAGATGGATTGTCTAAGGCAAAAGAGACAAAACCAGATTTAATCTTACTTGATTTAATTTTACCAGGAATAGACGGGTTTGAAGTTTTAGCGAAGTTAAAAGAAGATGTATCTGTTTCTGAAATTCCTGTTGTCATTCTCTCTAATTTAGGACAAAGAGAAGATATAGAAAGAGGGTTAAAATTAGGCGCAGTTGATTTTTTAATAAAAGCCCATTTTACTCCACAAGAAATTGTTAATAAAGTAAAAGAAATTATAGGTATTTAATGCCAGAACTACCTGAAGTTGAAACAACAATTCGCCAACTAAAAACAGAGGTTCTTAATAGAACCTTTGTTGATTTTTGGACAGACACGCCAAAAATAATAAAAAAACCAAAAAATATAAATGATTTTAAAAAACAGATAATAGGCAAAAAAATTTTAAATCTTAGACGCAAGGGGAAAAATATAATTTTTGATTTATCCGAAAGTAAAAGTTTATTAATTCACCAAAAATTAACAGGACATTTACTTTTTGGGGAATGGAAATTATTAAACAATAAATGGGTTCCTGCTAAAAAAAATGCTTTAGCTGAAAAAATTAATAGTTATATTCATTTATTGTTTGTTTTTGATAATAATAAAATGATGGCTTTATCTGATTTAAGAAAATTTGCTAAAGTAGAATTATGGGATAAAGATAAACTTGAAAATTCAGATGTTTTTAAAAAAATAGGAATAGATCCTATGGATAAAAATTTTACTTTTAAAGGACTCAAAGAAATTTTAAAAAATAAAAAAGGACCAATTAAAAAAATTTTAATGAACCAAGAAATTATTGCTGGTATTGGAAATATTTATTCTGATGAGATTTTATGGGACTCAAAAATTCATCCTTTAACAAAAATATCATCTTTAGAGGATAAAGAATTAAAAAAAATTTATTTATCAATCAAAAAAATACTAAAAAAAGCAATTAAATTAAAAGGAGAAAGTTTTTCTGATTATCGTTTGCCATCGGGAGAAAGGGGAAATTTTGATAAAGAAAGAAAGGTTTATCGCAGAGAAAACCAACAATGCTTTCGATGTAAAAATTCAATAAAAAGAGTAAAAATTAACAACAGAAGTGCTTATTTTTGTCCTTTTTGTCAAAAAAACGATCTTTAATCTCTTCTAATATTTTCTTTAAAAATATCCTTTTAAATTATTAATCTCTATTGACAATGGTTTTTGTTTATGATAAAATTTATAAACCCCTCAAAAGGGGTTTTTTTAATGACTAAATTTTTATTTATAATAAAATTTTAGTCATATACTTTAACAAATTCAGTATAAAAAGCATAAAGCTAATAATACTGAGTTTGTAAAAGTATGAACTACTTTCTTTATCGGGCGATATTTAATTCAAGAGATTGTTTAATCTGGCTTAAAGAAAAACAAAAACCAATCTTAAATTTCGCCTTAAATAAAAAAAGAGTAATTCTTTTTACAATTTCAGGGATTATTATAACCGCTTTTACTCTCGGTTATACTCTTTCAGAAGCCAGAGATATAGAAAATTTTTCTATTATCAACCCTGATTTAAATAGCTCTTTAAATACAATTCAAGAAAATAGCGTTTTAGCAATATCTAATCCTTCATTTATATCTTCTTTATCTTTATCTATTTTAACCGAAGAAGAAGCAGAAAAAGAAAAAATAGAGGTAATAATTACTGCTTATTCAAGTACTCCTTGGGAAACAGATGACGACCCATTTATTACTGCATCTGGGACAACAGTTAAAGATGGTATTGTAGCTAACAACTTTTTACCATTTGGTACTAAAATCAGGATACCAGAAATTTATGGTGATAAAATATTCATAGTTGAAGACAGAATGCATCCAGCAAAAGGAAACTATCATATTGATATTTGGTTTCCAAGTTATTATGAAGCAAAAAATTTCGGAGTAAAGGAAAGTTATATTGAAATAGTTGAGGGATAAATAATTAAAAACCGCGATATTTTATATCGCGGTTTTTAATTATTTATAAGAGATGTTTTTTAATATCTTCTTCAGCAGCGCTTTTACTTAAAAATTCTTTTGTTTTTACCCATTTTCCCGGCTCCAGCTGTTTATAGCTATCAAAAAAATGTTTTATTTTTTGCTTAATAGAAAGATTTAAATCTCCGATATCTTTAATATCGCTATATTGCGGGTCAACTTTTTCAATTGGCACGGCAATAATTTTTGTATCTATTCCTTCTTCATCTTCCATTTCTAACATTCCTATTGGCCTGCATCTAATAATTGTTTGAGGTAAAACTGACAAAGAAGAAATAACTAAAACATCTATCGGATCCCCATCTTCTGTTTTTGTTTGAGGAATAAACCCATAATTAAAAGGATATTTCATTGCTGTATATAAAAACCTGTCAACAAAAAGAACATTTTGTTCTTTATCAAATTCATATTTTACTGAAGAATCTTGAGATATTTCAATAAAAACATTAATTTCTGATGGCAAATTTTTACCTGCTGGAATTTTATTAATATCCATATTTAAATGATTAATTAATAATTTGTTAAAATTTATTTTTCTATTAATTTTAAGCTCATTCTATGTTCTTTAGGGTCAATCGATAAAACTTCAAAATCATAAACTCCACCTACCTTTAATGACTCTTCCATTTTTTTTAATGAATTAAATTCAGAAATATGACATAATCCTTGAATTTTTCCCTTATTATCTTCATTTTGATTATCAGAATATAAAATTTCAACAAAAGCGCCAAAAGGATTTATTTTTGTTACCTTACCCTTAATAATATCTTCTTTTTTAAAAACTTTTTCAATATCCTCCCAAGGGTTTTTTTGAAGCGCTTTTAAGGATAGAGAAATTCTTCCATTTGAAATATCAATAATTTTTGCTTTAATTTTTTGGCCAACTTTTACAATTTCCGAAGGATCTTCAATCAATTGCCAGTCTAACTCAGAAATATGAATTAATCCTTCAACTGTTAAATTTTCTTTTTCTTCTTCTGTAATTTCAATTTCAGGCAAAGATGTAATTTTTAAAAAAGCTCCGAAATCAACTACTCCAGTAATCTCTCCTTCAACAATATCTCCTATTTTATAGTTTTTTAAAATCTCTTCTAATTTTTTATTATCTTTTGCTTTTTCAGACAAAATTAATTTTTTTTGTTTTTGATCAAAATCAAAAACTTTTACTTCCATTTCCTTGCCAATAAACTTTTGCAAAGACCTTAAAATTTCTTGATTATCTCCATTTTCTACTTTGGGATAATTTTTAGGAGATAACTGAGAAACTGGCAAAAAAGCAGGAATCCCCATCACTTCTGTTAAAAGACCTCCTTTATTTGCGCCTAAAATTTTAACAGAAAAAACTTCATCTTTTTCCTTTCTTTCTTTTAATGTTTGCCAAGCAATATCTTTATTAGCTTCTGCTAAAGATAATTCTATATAATCATCTTCGTTTTCTAAATCTATTATCTTTACAAAAGTTTCATCTCCTATTTTTAATTTTTTTAATTCATTTTTTTCTTCATAAAATTCCTTGCCGCTTATAACTCCAACACCAAAATTTCCCAAATCAAAATATACACTAGCATTACCTTTTCCTATTACCTTTCCTTTTATGATATCTTTAGGTTTTGGTAATTTTATTGAATTGTTTAAAATATTCTGTTCCATGATTTTAATAATATTTCTTATAGCATAATTTTAAAATTATAACAAGAGAAATGTAAAATATAATAGTTGTTTTAAAGCTGATTTCTGATAAAATTAATAAAAAAATATGAAAACAGGAGTTGCAACTGTTCCATTAGATTATGGAAAATGTCCTAAATGGCTTTTTGAAAGAATGAAAAAATTATCAAGAGAGATTTCTATTATAATTATTGAAGAATTTGGGCCAGAAGAATTTTTAAAACGATTATCTAATCCTGTATGGTTTCAGTCTTTTGGTTGTTTAATAGGTTTTGATTGGAATTCTTCTGGACTTACAACAACAACATTAGGTGCATTAAAAGAAGGATTAAAGGGACTAGAAAACGAATTAGGCATATATATTTGCGGCGGAAAAGGAAAAACATCTAAAAAAACTCCTCAACAAATTCAAGAATGGGGGCAATTTTTAGGTTTTTCTCAAAAAAAAATAGATGAATTAATTTATGCTTCAAAGATTGCTGCTAAGGTTGATAGTTGCTTAATTCAATCAGGTTTCCAAATTTATCATCACAATTTTATTTTTGATAAAATGGGACGATATTCAGTTATCCAGCAAGGAATGAACATAAATATCCAAAAAGCAAGAAGATATCATTGGCTTTCAACAAAAATTAAATACTTTACCGAAGAACCTCATTCTGGCATTGTCTCAGATATAAGAATAAAGCAATTAAATTTAACAGCAAAAGAAAGTAAAGAAAATAAAGAAATATCAGTAGAGATGATAAACGAAGAACCTAAAATGTTTTTAAAAGATTTAAAATCTATTAGCAGTAAAAATAATATTCAGTCTTTTTCGAATTCTCTTATGAAGCAAAAGCAACTTTTTAATTTTTCTGAAATGGAATTAAATAATGTCGAATTTTACTGGCATCCGGTTTTAAAAGAAAAATTTAATTTAAAAAGATTAGAAAAAACAATTGAAAACGCTCATTTTTTAAAACCAGAAAACTTTGAAAATCTTTTAATGATAAAAGGAGTGGGGCCAAAAACAATCAGAGCATTAAGTTTAGTTGCAGAATTAATTTATGGGGCAAAACCATCTTATAAAGACCCAGCGCGTTATTCATTTACTGTGGGAGGCAAAGACCATACTCCCATGCCTATTCAAAAAGACACTTATGATGAATTAATCCTTATTATGGAAAAAGCGATTAAAAAAGCAAAAATTTCGAATTCAGAAAAAGATCACGCCCAAAAAAGATTATATAATCAAACTTTTTTAAAAAAATAAAATGAAAAAATATTCCTCAAAACAAGCTAAAAAAGGAAAACTATCTTATAGAACACCAGATCGCTTTATTTACAGAAAGTTTTTAAAAACTCAAAAACAAAAATCAAATAAAAAAATATAATCAAAATAAAAAATAGACATAATAATTGAATCGTCTATTATTTTATGATATGATAAAAAAATCTTATTAAAATAATTTAAATTTTTATTTTTTAAATATAAAATTATGAATATTACTTGGTACGGACAATCATGTTTTCAAATAAATACCTCTTCGCCAAATAACAATAAAGTAAATATAATTATTGATCCATTCTCCCCAGAAATTGGTCTAAAACCACCCTCAACAGAAGCAGATATTTTGCTTATAACTCATAATCATCCGGATCATAATAATATTAAAACTATCAAAGGTGCTCCTTTTATAATTGACGGCCCAGGGGAATATGAAATAAAGGGAATTTATATTAAAGGTTTTTACGGATATCATGATAATTCAAATGGGAAAGAAAAAGGAAGAATAACAATTTACACTATTGAGACAGAAGGAATAAAAATTTGCCATTTATCTGATTTAGGACAAAAAGAATTAAAAGAGGAACAATTAGAAAAAATCGGGGATGTAGATATTTTAATGATTCCGATAGGAGGAGAATATACAATAAATGCCAATGAGGCAATAAAAATAATGGCGCAAATTGAACCTAAAATTACCATCCCAATGCATTATCAAATTCCAAAATTAAAAGTAAAAATAGAAAGTATTGATAAATTTTTTAAAATATTAGGAATAAAAAAAATAGAACCATTGCCAAAATTATCAATTAAAAAGAAAGATATTTCAGAAGAAGAGGCAAAAATTATTGTTTTAACGCCATAATGAACTTTTTAGAAAAAATTAAAAATAGTTCGGAAAGAAAAAAGAAATTTATTTTCTGGACGATAATAATTGTATTAATTTTAATTTTTTCTTTCATTTGGGTTCAAGATGTAAAAAGAAATATTAAAAAATTAAAAGAAGAAAATTTTACTAATCTTTTTAATAATCAAGAAAAAGCAGATGAAATGAAAAAACAGGCAGAAAATATTAAAAAAGAAATATCAAATATTTCAAATATAAAAAATGAAATATCTAAAGATTTAGAAAAAAATTTAAAAGATGAAGATTTAAAAGAATTAGAAAAAATATTAGAAAATCAATAAAATAACAAAAATGGCCAAAGAAAAAAATCAAACAAGCAACCAAATTGGTAAGATAAAAATTAGAGAGATAACCCAGGAAATGAAAGATTCATACATCGATTACGCAATGTCTGTAATTGTCTCCAGAGCTTTACCTGATGTAAGAGATGGATTAAAACCTGTCCATCGCCGAATTTTATATTCAATGTACGAGGATGGATTTACTCATAATTCTAAATTTAGAAAATCAGCAACTGTTGTCGGTTCATGTTTGGGAAGATATCATCCTCATGGAGACCAAGCAGTATATGATTCTTTGGTTAGAATGGCTCAAACTTTTTCTTTAAGATATCCCCTTGTAGAAGGACAGGGAAATTTTGGTTCAATTGACGGCGATCCTCCAGCAAGCATGAGATACACTGAAGTACGTCTTTCTAAATTTGGGGAAAAAATGCTTGAAGATATTGAAAAAAACACAGTTGATTTTATAGATAATTACGACGGCACAAGAAAAGAACCCATTGTCTTGCCATCCCCTCTTCCCCAATTGCTTTTAAATGGCTCATTGGGCATTGCAGTTGGAATGGCAACTAATATTCCAACTCATAACCTTTCAGAAGTTTGCGATGCTTTAATTTTTCTAATTGATAATCCAAAAGCAACGACAGAAGATCTTTTTCAATTTATTCAAGGACCCGATTTTCCAACAGGCGGAATAATTTATAATAAAAAAGATATTATTTCAGCTTATTCTCAAGGAAAAGGGCCTATTTTAATAAGAGGAAAAACAGAGATAATAGAACAAGAAAAAACAGGAAAATCTCAAATTATTATTACTGAAATTCCTTATCAAGTTCAAAAATCAACGCTTGTTGAACAATTTGCCAAATTAGTTCAAGAAAAAAAGATTGAAGGAATTAAAGATATAAGAGATGAGTCAGATAGAGAAGGATTAAGAATTGTAGTTGATTTACAAAAAAATGCTTTCCCTCAAAAAATATTAAATCGTCTTTTTAAATTCAGCGACCTTCAAAAAACTTTTTATCTTAATATGATTGCCTTAGTTGATGGAATTCAGCCAAAAACCTTGTCTTTAGTTGATGTTTTAAATTATTTTATCGAACATAGAAAACAAGTTGTTTTCAGAAGAACAACGTTTGAAATTGAAAAAGCTAAAGAAAGAGCGCATATCTTAGAAGGATTGCATAAATGTTTATCAAGAATAGATGAAGTAATAAAAACTATAAAAAATTCAAAAAACAGAGAAGACGCTCAAAATAACTTGATGAAAAAATTTAAATTAACTCAAATTCAGGCAAACGCTATTTTAGAAACAAAACTTGCTGCTTTAGCAAAACTTGAAAGAGAAAAAATTGAAGAGGAATTGAAAGAACTTTTAATAAAAATAAAAGAATTGAATTCTATTCTAAAAAGTCCCCAAAAAATAAAAGAAGTTATTAAAAAGGAATTAAAAGAATTAAAGGAAAAATTTGGAGATGAAAGAAAAACAAAAGTTTTTAGTCAACCAGTTGGAGAAATTTCTGAAGAAGATTTAATACCTCAAGAAGAAACAATCATTACTTTAACTCAAGGAGGATATATAAAGAGAATTAATCCTCAAATATATAAAATTCAAAAAAGAGGAGGAAAGGGAATTATTGGAATGAAAACATTACAAGACGATGTTGTTGAACATTTTCTTTTATGCCAAACTCACGACTCTTTATTTTTCTTTACTGATTCTGGAAAAGTATTTAGAACACCTGTTTATGAAATTCCAGAAGGAACAAGAGTTGCCAGAGGAAGAGGATTATTAAACTTTTTAGAACTCTCAAATACTGAAAAAGTTTTATCTCTTTTAACTATTGGAAAAGAAGATACAGAGCAGGGAATAAAAGATTTAGTAATGATTACTAAAAATGGTATAATAAAGAAAACAAGTTTAGAAGAGTTTAAAAACGTAAGAAGATCTGGTTTAATCGCAATAAAACTTAAAAGAGATGATTTACTTAAAAAAGTTGTAAAAAGCACTGGAAACGATGAAATAATTATTACCACTAAGAAAGGACAAGCAATTAGATTTAAAGAAAAAGAAATAAGAGAAATGGGAAGGCCAGCATCTGGAATTAGAGGAATTAATTTAAGAAAAGGAGATAAAGTTGCTGGAATGGATATTATAAAAACCTCTAACCAAAAAGATAAAAACCAAAAATTACAGCAATATCTTTTAGTTGTTATGGAGAATGGGTATGGCAA
>JAKPCP010000031.1 GCA_029553225.1 bacterium
TTTAAAAGAAAATCCAATAGAAATTGCTAAAAAATTAAAAGCAAAAATTTTTAAAAAAAATAAAGAAATTTTTAAAAAAATTGAAATTGCAGAACCAGGTTTTATTAATTTTTTTATTTCGGAAGATTATTTTAAAAAAGAGGTAAAAGAAATTTTAAAAAAGAAAGAAAAATTTGGGAGTTTAAAAATCGGAAAAAATAAAAAAGTAAATATTGATTTTATTTCAGCAAATCCAACAGGCCCTTTAACATTAGGAAATGCGCGAGGAGGTTTTGGAGGAGATGTTTTATCAAGAGTTTTAAAAAAAGCAGGATATAGGCCGACAAAAGAATATTATATAAATGATGTGGGGGAACAAATTAAAAATTTAGGGTATTCTGTAATTGGGGATATAAAAGGAGAGTATAAAGGAGATTATATTAAAGAACTAAGAAAGAGAATAAAAACTAAAGATCCTTATGAAGCAGGGAGTAAAGCAGCAAAAATTATTTTAAACGAAATGATAAAACCGCAGATAAAAAAAATGGGGATAAAGTTTGATGTTTGGTTTTCTGAAAAAACTCTTTATGAAAAGGGATTGGTTGATAAAATTATTGAAAAATTAGATAAAAAAGGATTAATTTATAAAAAAGAAGAAGCAGTTTGGTTTAAAAGCACTCAGTTTGGCGATGATAAGGATAGAGTGTTAATTAAATCAAATGGAGAGAAAACTTATTTTGCTTCGGATATTTCTTATATGGAGAATAAATTTAAAAGAGGTTTTAAAAAATTGATATTCTTTTTTGGCGCTGATCATTATGGTTATGTTCCTCGTTTAAAAGCAGCTGCAGAAGCTTTAGGTTATAAAAAAGAAGATATTGATGTAATTATTTTTCAGCATGTAAGATTATTTAAAGATGGTAAAGAAGTGAGAATGTCAAAAAGAAAAGGGATTTATGTAACCGTAGAAGAATTAATCAATGAAGTAGGTTCGGATGTGGCAAGATTTTTCTTTGTTTTAAGAAGTTTTGATTCTCATTTAAATTTTGATCTTTCTTTAGCAAAAAAACAAACTGAAGATAATCCTTTATTTTATGTCCAGTATGCTTATGTCAGAATTATTTCTATATTAAAAAAAGCTTCAAAAATAAAAATTAAAAAATTTAATGTTAAATTTTTTAATAATGAATTAGAAATCGAGCTTATTAAGCAATTAATTAAATTTCCAGAAATTGTTGAAGAAATTGCTTTGACTTATGAGGTTCATAAATTAACAAAATATTTAATTGATTTATCAGATGCGTTCCATAGATTTTATGAAAATAATAAAGTGATAGGGGAGGATAAAAATTTAACCCAGTCTCGTTTATCTTTGCTTTTAGCGACTAAAATTGTTTTTGAAAATAGTTTTGATTTGCTTGGCATAAAACCACTTAAAAAAATGTAGTAAATTTAAATTTTTTATTTTTTAAAATATTCCATAAAAAGAATATTTTTTATTTATTTGAAGAAAAAAATAAAAAATGATAATATTTTTTATGAAGTTGAAAAATAAATATTTTTTATTGCGTCACGGAGAGTCTTTATCAAATAAATATGAAATTCTTTCTTCTTGGCCAGAAAAAAAAGAATATCCTTTAACAGAAAAAGGAAGAAAACAGATTGAAAAAATAATTCCAAAATTAAAAGATATTGATTTAATTTTTTCCTCAGATATTTTAAGAGCAAAACAAACAGCTGAAATAATTTCTTTTAAGTTAAATAAAAAAATTAAATACGATAAAAGATTAAGAGAAATTGATACAGGTATTTTTAACGGGGAAAAAGTTTATAAGTATTATAATTTTTTCAAAGGAAAAAATAAATTTATTGTAAGGGCGCCAAAAGGAGAAAACTATAGAGACGTTAAAAAAAGAATTTTAAATTTTTTAAAATTTTTAGAAAAAAAATATAAAAACAAAAATATTTTAATAATAAGTCATCAATTACCTTTAAGTTTATTAGAGGCAGAGTTTAAGGGAATAAAAGAAAAAGATTTTTTTAAAAAGATGACACCGGATAAGAAAATAAAAACAGGAGAACTCAGAAAATTAAATTAATTTTTATAAAAATATGGCAATAGATATATTAAAAACAGAAGAAAAAATTTTAAAGTTTTGGAAAAAAAATAAAATTTTTGAAAAAAGTTTAAAAAAAAGAGAAAAAAATCCTAACTTTGTTTTTTTTGAAGGTCCTCCGACAGCAAATGGCCGTCCGGGTATTCACCATGTTTTAACCCGAGTTTTTAAAGATATAGTTTGTCGTTATAAAACAATGAGAGGATATAAAGTTATAAGGAAAGCAGGTTGGGATACTCATGGTTTGCCAGTAGAATTAGAGATTGAAAAAAAATTAAATTTTAGCTCAAAAAATGATATTGAAAAATACGGCATAGAAAAATTTAATAAAAAATGTAAAGAATCAGTTTGGGAATATAAAAAAGAATGGGAGAAATTAACAGAAAGAATTGGTTTCTGGATAGATATGAAAAATCCTTACATTACTTATGAAAATAATTATATTGAAAGTGTTTGGTGGATATTAAAGCAAATTTGGCAGAAAGGATTAATTTATAAAGATTATAAAGTTGTTTATTATTGTCCAAGATGCGAAACAACGCTTTCTTCTCATGAGCTATCTCAGGGATACAAAAGAGTTAAGGAAAATTCTATTTATGTAAAATTTCCGATTAAAAATTCTGAAAACAGATATTTTTTAGTTTGGACAACTACGCCTTGGACACTTCCAGCAAATGTTGCTTTGGCTATAAATAAAGATATTTCTTATGTTGAAATAAAAAAAGATGAAGAAAAATATATTTTGGCAAAGAATAGATTATCTTTATTTGAAAATGAAAAAATTGAAATTATTGAAGAATTTAATGGAAATGAATTAATAAATAAAAATTTAGAATATATCCCTCTTTTTGATTTTGTGAAACCTATTAAAAGGGCTTATTTTTTAATTTTGGCAGATTTTGTTTCTGATAAAGAGGGGACAGGCATTGTTCATATTGCTCCTGCTTTTGGAGAGGATGATATGGAGGCAGGAAAGAAAAATAATTTAGATGTTTTTCAAACCGTAAATTATCAAGGAAAATTTAAAGATGAAATTTCTTTATGGAAAGGAATTTTTGTAAAAGATGCTGACCCTTTGATCATTAATAATTTAAAAGAAAGAAATTTATTGTTTAAAGAAGAGATATATGAGCATGATTATCCTTTTTGCTGGAGATGTAAATTTCCTCTTTTATACTATGCAAAAGAAAGCTGGTTTATTAATATGAATGAAGTAAAAAATGATTTATTAAAAAACAATCAAAAAATTAATTGGGTTCCAGATTATTTAAAAGAAGGAAGATTTGGGGAATGGTTAAAAGAAGTTAAAGATTGGGCTATTTCGCGGGAAAGATATTGGGGGACGCCTTTGCCTATTTGGGAATGTGAGAAATGTAAAGAGAAGACATGTATTGGAAGCATTAAAGAATTATTAGAAAAATCAGAAAAAAAGATTAAAATAAAAGATTTGCATAAGCCTTTTATAGATAAAATTACCTTAAAATGTGAAAAATGTAATGGAAAAATGAAAAGAGTGCCTGAAGTTTTAGATTGTTGGTTTGATTCTGGTTCAATGCCATTTGCTCAATATCATTATCCATTTGAAAACAAAGATAAAATTGATAAAAAAGAGCAATTTCCTGCTGATTTTATTTGCGAAGGAATAGATCAAACAAGGGGATGGTTTTATACGCTTTTGGCTGTTTCTACTCTTTTAAATTTTGGAAATCCTTATAAAAATGTCATTTCTTTGGGTCATATTTTAGATGAAAATGGAGAAAAAATGTCAAAATCAAAAGGAAATGTTGTTAACCCATGGGAAATGATAAATAAATACGGCATTGAAGCTGTAAGGTGGTATTTTTATACTATAAATCAGCCAGGAGAACCAAAGCTATTTAAAGAAAAAGATGTTTTGAATGCCTTAAACAGATTTATTTTAATTTTATTAAATTGTTTTATTTTTTTAGAAACATATAAAAAAGATGTAAGAACAAAAATAGAAAGTAAAGATTTATTAGATAAATGGATTATTTCTAGATTAAATCAATTAATTATTAGAGTTTCTTTTTATTTAGACAAGTATGATATTACGAGCGCATCAAGAGATATAGAAAATTTTGTTGTTAATGATTTATCTCAGTGGTATATTCGGGTTTCAAGGCCAAGATTCCAGAAACCAGAAAATAAAAAAGATTTAATAAATGCTTCTTCAACTTTAAATTTTGTGCTTTTAAATTTATCTAAATTATTGGCTCCGTTTATTCCATTTTTAAGCGAAGAAATTTATTTAAACTTAAATAAAAAAGGGAAGTCTGTTCATTTAGAGGATTGGCCTATTGCAGATAAAAGAAAAATTAATAAAAAAATTGAAGAAAAAATGGAAGAAGCAAGAAAAATTGTTTCTCTTTCTCTATCTTTAAGATCAGAGGCAAAAATTAAAGTTAGGCAACCTTTAAAAGAATTAAAAATAAAAAATACTAAATTAAAAAAAGAAAAAGAATTATTAGAAATAATAAAAAATGAAATAAATGTAAAAAATATTTCTTTCGATGAAAAAATGGAAAAAGAAATAGATTTAAATTGTGAAATTACAGAAGAATTAAGAAAAGAAGGGGATTTAAGAGAATTGATAAGAAATATTAAAGATTTGCGCAAAAAACTTAATTTAAAACCTCAAGATTTTGTAAAAGCATTTATTTCAAATATTGATATTTTGCCTTTAGATGAAAAAGATTTATTAAAAGAAACAAAAGCAAAGAAATATTTTAAGGTAGAAAATGAGAGTGAAATGAAAGTTGATGCGAAAAAGGAAATAGAAATAGGAGGTAAAAAATATTTAATTGGAATTAAAAAATAAATTAAAATAAAATTTTTATGGGAATTTTTAAAGATAAAAAATCAATTTCTCGGCATGAACTTTCTTCTATAATTGTAAATTCTTCCGGAAGAATACCTAAATCATCAGGTAAAAAATATTCCAGAGAAGAAAGAAGAAAATTAGTTGATGAAGCTTTTCCTAATAGATATGGTCATGAAATTTCAATAGATGATTATAGAAGCGCTCTTTCGTCTTTAGAAGAATTAAAAAATAAAACAAAAGATATAAGCCAAAAAAAAGAAATAGATGAGAAGATAAGGTTTTTAAAAGATATTGAGAAAAAAACCGTGATTGAAAAGAAAAATTTAAGGAATAAAAATTTTTGATATGGCGGTTCATTATAGAACAGAAGCTTTTTTAATTAAAAAAAGGGATTGGCTAGAAAATGATCAGTTTTTAACTTTTTATACAAAAGATTTTGGAAAAGTAGAAGTTTTAGGAAAAGCAATTAGAAAAATTAATTCAAAATTAAGAGGGGGAATAGAAATTTTTTCTTTATCAAATATTGAGTTTATTCAGGGGAAAAATTATAAAACTTTAACTGATACAAATATAATTGAAAAATTTCCTAATTTAAAAAAAGATTTAAAAAAAAGAGAAGTTGCTGATAAAATATCTCAAGTATTAAATGATTTACTAAAAGAAGAAGAAAAAGACATAGAGGTATGGGAGGTTTTATGCGAAGTTTTTAAAAATTTAAATGATCAAAATAATAAAATTTTAAATTATTATTTATTATTTTATTATTTTTTTTGGAATATTATATCTGTTTTAGGGTATCAAGTAGATTTTTATCATTGCGTTTTATGTCACAAAAAAATTCCAAATGCAAATAATTTTTTTGATTTAGAGGCCGGGGGAATAATTTGTAATAATTGTTTTAAAAATAAAAAAAATATTAAAGAAATTCCAAACGATATCATAAAAATTTTAAGAATTATTTTAAAAAAAGATATAGATTTTTTAATGAAATTAAAAATAGAAAAAAAACATTTAGAAGGTTTATATTTAATTTCTCAAGAATATCTTTCTTATCATATTTAACTTATCGTATTTAATAATTTAATATTTTTAGTATAATAAAAAATAATTATATTTTTCAACAAAAACATATATATGAAAAAAATTAGTATTTTCCTTTGTTTATTAATTATTATTTTATTAATTACGGGCTGGTGGTATTGGCAGAAAAATTATTATTCAAAAGAAATTTTAAAATTAGAAATTTTAGGGCCAGATGAAGCAGAGACATCTCAAGAAATTGAATACACTGTTAGATATAAAAATAATGGCAATATTAGATTAGATGACCCTTTGCTTATTTTTGAATTTCCTGAATATAGCATTCCTTCTGAAGGTTTTTCTAAAAGACACGAGATAGGAACAGATAAATTAGGTGATAGCATTTATCCTGGAGAAGAAAAAAGTTTTGTTTTTAAAGGTCGTCTTTTTGGCAAAGAAGGCGATGTTAAAAAAGCAAGAGTAGTTTTAAGTTATAAACCAAAAGATTTAAAAACCAGATATGAATCAGAAACTTCTTTTACAACAGTAATTAAGAAAACACCAATTACTTTTGACTTTGATTTTCCTTCGAAAATTGAATCAGGCAAAAATTTTAAATTTTATTTAAATTATTTTTCTAATTCAGATTATCCTCTTTCTAATTTAGGAATAAAAATTAATTATCCCGATGGTTTTGAATTTATTTCAAGCAATCCTAAATCAATTGATAAAATTCATTGGGATATACCAATTTTAAATAAAACTGAAGGCGGAAGAATTGAAATTAATGCAAAAATATCAGGCGAAGTAAAGGAGCAAAAAATTTTTAGAGCCTATTTAGGAGTTTGGGTGGAAGATCAGTTTATTATTTTAAAAGAAATTTCAAAAGGAATTGAAATTTCAAAGCCAAATCTTTTAGTTTTTCAAAGAATAAATAATCAGAATAATTATATTGCCAGCCCAGGCGAATTATTACATTATGAAATTTTCTTTAGAAATATGGGAGATGAACCATTTAATGAACTTTTTTTAGTATCAAAATTAGAAGGAGATTTCTTTGATTTTAGCACTTTAAGAACTCAATTTGGACAATTTAATAAAGAAGATAATTCGATTCTTTGGGATTGGCGAGATGTTGATGATTTATATTTACTTGAGCCAGGAGAAGAAGGTAAAGTTGAATTTTGGATTAAAATAAAAGATATTAAGGAAACAAATCAATTTAAAAATTTTACATTAAGAAATACTGTTTCTCTTCCTCAAATAAAAGAAATCTTTGAAACAAAAGTAAGTTCAAAATTAGTTTTACACCAAAAAGGATATTATTATGATGAAATTTTTGGAAATTCAGGGCCTCTTCCTTTAAAAGTTAATGAAAAAACAACTTATACTATAGTTTGGGAAATTAAAAACTATCTTCCCAACGTTGAAAACATTAAAGTAAGAGCAACCTTACCTTCTAATGTTTTTCTTACTGGTAAAATTTGGCCAGAATCAGAGAGGGATAAAATTACTTTTGATAGCGCAAGCAAAGAAATTGTTTGGAGCGTTTCAAATAATCCGGAAATAAAAAATAAAAGCATATCTATTGCTTTTCAAGTTTATATAATTCCCAAAGAAGATCAAATTAATCAAATTCCTGTAATTATAAATGAAGCAAAGCTTACTGGTGAAGATCAATTTACAGGAACTTTAATAGAAAGTATTGCCTCTGCTATTACTGCTGATTTACCTGATGATTTACAAGTTAATGCTGATACTGGAAAAGTTATTCAATAGTTTTAAGGTTTTTAATTTCTTTAATTATATCTTTTGTATAATAAAAAGAAGAAATTAATCCTAAAATTCCAGTAAAAATTGCGAAATAAACAGAGAAACTTAAAAAAGAATAATAATTATTTAAAAGCACTAAGGGAAAGCTTATTGATTGAAAAAGTGTAGTTGCTTTACCAATAATTCTTACCTGGGGGAAAATTATTTTTCTTTTTAAAATAAAAACTATTAAAATAATTGGGAAAAGTATTATTTCTCTGGAAAGAATTAAAATTATTTGAAAAATTTGTTCTTTAATTAATTTTTTTGAAATAAATAATTTAATTAAAAAAGAAACAGCTGTTCCTATCATTAAAACTCTATCAGCAAACATATCAAATTTTCTTCCAAACTCTGTTTTTAAATTAAAATTTCTAGCGATAAATCCGTCAAAAAAATCAGTTAGCATTCCGATTATAAAAATAAGGGCAATATATAAAATACTAGCATCAGTAAAAATTAAATAAATTAAAGGAAAAGTGATTAAAATTCTTATAAGTGTTAGCGCGTTTGGTATATTAAAAATATTTTCTTTCTCCATAAAATAAAAATTTTTAAATTATTTTTATTTTATATCATTTTATTCAAAAAAGAAAGATAGAGCTAAAATTTAAAAATAAAAAATGACTGGTATCCCAGTCATTTTTTATTTAGTTTGCCATTACTGAAAAAAGTTTTCTAAATATTACATAACACAAATAAGCAAGAAATATTATTAGAATAAGCCAGAAATACCATTTACCTACAGCAAATTTTATTGCTGCTAATCCTAAGACAGCGATATTTTGAGATAAATTTATATTTACTTTCAAAGAATCAGAATTAGAATAATTTTCTGATTTTACTTTTCCAATAATTTCTATTTCTTTTTCTTCCTCTGCTTTCTCTAATTTTCCCTCAAAAGATATTGTCTTAGTGGAATTTTTATCCAAAGAAGAAATATTTATCCCTTCTTTTATATCTCCTTTTACAGATTTTCCGTCAATTTTAAGATTTCTGATATTAGTGATATCATCAGGAATTTCAGCATTTACTGCAATATTTTTAATTTCATTTTCAGTATTATTTTTTACAATAAAGATAATATTAATTTTTTCTCCGCTTGAAAGATTAATAGTTTTTAATAATTTATTTGTATCATTATTTTTATTTCCTAAAGCAGTAATAATTAAATCATTCTTTTTTTCAATCTCTTTACAGCCATCTAGAGAGCATTGAGTATTTTCTGAACATTTTTCAATTAATTCTTGTCTATTATTATTTGAATCAAACCAATATAAATTATTTTCATAACAATCTTTTTTAAAGTGTTTAAGATAATTTGAAGCTACTTGAGTAATTACAGGAGTATAAGAAGTTGTTTGAACTTTTTGGCATTGTTCTTTCCCAGGTACGCAAATTTCATTTTCAGAACAATAATCAGCTACAGACCAATTTGTCCAAGTCCATTGACTAAAACTTCCTGTGCATGAAGCGCTTGTTCCCGAACAATATTGTAATCTAGTGCCAATTCTTTTCCCAACGTCAGCGCCTTTTGCCGTGCCCCATGGGCATCCATATTCAGTTTTTGTCTCTATATTGCAAATCGAAGAACTTGGTTTAAATTTATTATCTTGACAGCACATTCCAGTTGTACATTGGTTAGGTTGAGGAGTGGGAGTATTTTTTGCTACGCATTTTCCACTTTGACAGGTTTCATTAGATGAACAATCTTTGACAAATTCTTTTTCTGTTTTGCTATTAGTATAACATTTATTAGAGGAACATCCTCTTTCATATTTTGTTCTTTTTCTATAAACGCTATTTCCTGAGCAATAATATTCCCAAGAAGTAGTGCTGTCACTTCCGCAATCTTTATATTTTTCTTGTCTATCATTCCATCGAGAATACCAATATAAATCGTCGTTATAACATTTTAATTTATAATGATAATCATCTTCTTCGTCATCGTTATCTTCATCTTCATCATAATCATAATCATAAGGAGTGACAGTAACAGTAACGCAATTTGGGGAAGTTGGGGCAAATTCATAATTTCCACTAAGAGTTTTTCCAATAACTTGTCCGCAATATTTATAAATACCGGGATAATCTTCAAAAAGAGAAAAGTTTCGTGAAGTTGAAATTGCATTTACATAAACAATACTCCAGGTGCCATGATGAAACAATTTAAATCCAATTAATCCTTCTTTGTCATATCCATCAATTGTAATTTTAATAGGTTTTCCTAGCTTTACAGTATCGTTTTCTACTGATAGATTTCCAGTTGGATAATCAGCAAAGACAGTTTTTGGCATCATTAAAGACAGCCCCAGGAAAAAGAAAATGGGGATAAAAATTAAAGAAATTAAATAAATTTGTTTTAAGTTTTTATTCATAATTTTAATTATTATTTTCTTTTAGTATTACATATTTTTAAATTTTTGTCAAGGATTGAAAAAAATAATTGATTTTTTAGAATAAAAAGATAAAATAAAAGATAATATAAAAAATAAAAATT
This sequence comes from bacterium, assembly GCA_029553225.1. Taxonomy (GTDB): domain Bacteria; phylum Patescibacteriota; class Minisyncoccia; order Minisyncoccales; family GWA2-38-27; genus JAKPCP01. Next base: position 10,271 of record JAKPCP010000031.1, read on the forward strand.
TTAATAAAATGGAAAATTTAATGGATAAAATAGTATCTTTAACGAAACGAAGGGGTTTTGTATTTTTATCATCTGAAATTTATGGCGGATTTAGTTCTTGCTATGATTATGGTCCTTTAGGAGTAGAAATGAAAAATAATATTAAAAAATTATGGTGGGATGAAATGACAAAAATGCATGATAATATTGTTGGTTTAGATGCCTCTATTTTAATGTCTCCTAAAATTTGGGAAGCATCTGGTCATTTAACTGCTGGTTTTGCTGATGAATTAGTTGAGTGTAAAAAATGTCACCATCGTTTTAGAAAAGATTTTTTAGAAAAAAATAAATGCCCTGATTGTAATGGGGAATTAACAGAGCCAAGAAAATTTAATTTAATGATGAAAACTTTTATAGGTCCGGTTGAAGATGAAAAAAATATTGCTTATTTAAGAGCAGAAACTTGTCAGGGAATTTATGTAAATTTTAAAAATGTGATGAATTCAATGCGATTAAAAATTCCATTTGGAATTGCTCAAATTGGAAAGTCATTTAGAAATGAAATTACACCAAAAGATTTTATTTACAGAACAAGAGAATTTGAACAAATGGAAATGCAGTGGTTTTGCCGCCCAGAAGAAGCTGATAAATTTTTTGATTATTGGAAAAACGAGAGAATAAATTGGTATTTAAATTTAGGGATTAAAAAAGAAAATTTAAGAGCAAGAGAAACCCCCAAAGAAGAACTTGCTCACTATGCAAGAAAGGCATTTGATATAGAATATAATTTTCCCTTTGGATGGAAAGAAATAGAAGGAGTCCATAATAGGGGAGATTGGGATTTATCAAATCATTCAAAACATAGCGGAGAAAATTTAAATTATTTTGACGAAAAAGAAAAAAAATATTTTTATCCGTATATTATTGAAACATCAGTTGGAGTAGAAAGATCTCTTTTTGCTTTTTTATGCGATAGTTATGAGGAAATTATAGGAGGACGGACAAAAACAACAGAAGCAAAAAAAGAGAAAGAAATTGTTTTAAAATTAGATAAAAAATTAGCGCCGATAAAAGTTGCTGTTTTCCCTTTAGTTAAAAATAATGAAAAAATAATTCAAAAGTCAAAAGAAGTTTATAAAATGCTAAAAACTGATTTTGTTTGTTTTTATGATGAAAATGATTCGATCGGAAGAAGATATAGAAGACAAGATGAATGTGGAACTCCATTTGATATAACAATTGATTTTGAAAGTTTGGAAAAAGATGACGTTACAGTAAGAGATAGGGATACAATGAATCAGGAAAGAATAGGAATTAGTAAATTAAAGCCATTTTTAGAAGAAAAATTAAAAAAATAATTTTATGAAAGTAGCAGCAATCGTTCCTGCTTTAAATGAAGAAAAAAATATTGGAAGAGTGTTAAAAGTGTTAATTGAATCAAAAGATTTAAATGAAGTAATTGTTGTAGATGATGGTTCTACGGATAATACATCAGGCATTAGTAGGGAAATGGGGGCAAAAGTTATAAGATTAGAAAAAATTGGAGGAAGCGGAAAAGCAAACGCAATGAAAGAAGGAATAAAAAATACTGATGCTGATATTATTGTTTTTTTTGATGCAGATTTAACTGGGCTTACAAATAAACACGTATCAGATTTAATTAAACCAGTAATAGAAGATAGGGCAGTAATGGCTGTTGGTTTAAGGGAAAGATATTTAGGAATTGGCAATTTTTTAGTAAAAATTGATCCTCTTTTAGCAATTGCTGGCGAGAGGGCAATGAAAAGATTTGTTTTTGAAAATATACCAGAAGAATTTTTAAAAGGATTTACTGTGGAAACAGCTTTAAATTTTTATTGTAAAATTAATAATTTACCAGTTGCTTATATATTTTTGAAAGGCCTTAATATGGTGGTAAAAGAGAAAAAATGGGGTTTTTGGAAAGGCTTTAGAAACAGAGTTAAAATGATAAATGAGATTATAAAAATTAGATTTTTAATATTATTCAATAAAGATAAATTTAAAAATGTTTAAAAAAAATATTTTAAAAAATAATTTAAGAATAATTACTGTTCCTTACGAGAACACAGAAGCAGTAACAGTTTTAGTTTTAGTTAAAACAGGTTCAAAATATGAAGAAAAAGAAATAAATGGCATTTCTCATTTTTTAGAGCATATGCTTTTTAAAGGCACTAAAAAAAGGCCGAATACCACTCTTATTGCTGAAACATTAGATAGGGTTGGAGGAATTTATAATGCATTTACCTCAGAAGAATACACTGGTTTTTTTGCAAAAGTTGGAAGTAGTCATTTAAGTTTGGCTTTAGATTGGATTTCTGATATTTTTTTAAACTCAAAATTAGAAGAAAAAGAAATAGAGAAGGAAAAAGGAGTAATAATTGAAGAAATGAATATGTATGTTGATCATCCTTCTTCTTATGTGCAAATTTTATGGAGAGAACTTTTATATAAAGATCAGCCTGCTGGAAGAAATATTTTAGGAACAAAAGAAACAATCACTAATATAAATAGGGAAAAACTATTAAAATATATTAAATCACAGTATGTTGCTTCAAACACTATTGTTTGTGTTGCTGGCAAATTTAATGAAAATAAAATAGTGGAAGAAATAGGAAAATATTTTTCAAAAATTAGAAATACTTTACCATTTGAAAAACCCAAGGTTATCGAAAATCAAAAATATCCTCAATGTCTTTTAAAAGAAAGAAAAACTGACCAAACTCATCTTTGTTTAGGCGTAAGAGGATATAATCTTTTTCATCCTTATAAATATGCTCAAGATGTTTTATCAACTATTTTAGGAGGAATGATGAGTTCACGATTATTTATAAAAGTAAGAGAAAGATTAGGATTGGCATATTATATAAATACTGATAGTTATTCAGATACTGATGTTGGTTTTTTGGTAACGCAAGCAGGGATAGATAGCAATAATATTGAAAAAGCGATTAAAATTATTTTAAAAGAATACAAAACAATGACTGAAAGAAAAGTAGGAGAAAGGGAATTAAAAAAAGCAAAAGATTATATTAAGGGAAAATTAATTTTATCTCTTGAAACTTCAGATTCTCTTGCTTCTTTTTATGGATTTCAAGAAATTTTAGAAGAGAAAATTTTAACTCCAAAACAAATTTGTGATGAAATTGATAAGGTGACAAAAGATGATATTTTAAAAATATCTCGTGATATTTTTCGTCCGTCAAAATTAAATTTATCATTAATAGGTCCATTTAACGATAAAAATAAATTTGAAAAAATATTAAAAATATGAATGAAGAAAAAATTTTAGATATTTCCTGGAAAACTATTATAAAAATTTCTTTAGCTATTATTTGTTTTTATTTTTTATATCAATTAAAAAATATTTTAATTTGGTTTATTTTTGCTTTAGTAATTTCTGTTTTATTCAATCCAGCGATTGATTTTTTACAAAAAAGAAAGATTCCTCGAGCGATTGCGGTAATTATTGTATATTTCTCTATTTTTCTATTTTTTGGTTTTTTAATTTGGTTGATCGCCCCTATAATTGCTTTTGAAATACAAAATTTTGTTCAATCATTTCCTGAATATCTTGAAAAAATTTCTCCGTTTTTAAAAGAGTTTGATTTAGAGGTTTTAACAAACAGCGATGCTTTAATTAAAAATTTAATTGATTCTTTGCAGAGAATGGGCCAAAGCATTCTTAATGCCTTATTTATTGTTTTTGGGGGTGTTTTAAGCACTATTTTTGTAATTACAACAGCAATTTTTCTTTCGATGGAAGAAAAAATAATTGAAAGAATTTTATTTCTTGTTTTTCCTTCAAAGTACGAAACAACTGCTTTAAATATTTGGCGAAGATCTCAGAAAAAAATTACCCAGTGGTTTAGCGCAAGAATAGCTTCTTGTTTTTTTGTTGGTATTTTAACTTGCGCTGTTCTTTTAATTTTTAAAATAAAATATCCTTTTATTTTAGGATTACTGGCAGGGATTTTTAATTTTATCCCTTATATTGGGCCATTTATAACAGGTATTTTATTGTTTTTAATTACTTTTTCTGTAGATTCTTTAAAATCAATTTTTATAATTATTGCTTTTATTTTAATTCAAAATATTGAAAACAATATCTTGTCTCCTCTTTTAATGAAAAAATTTATTGATGTTCCTCCGGTATTAGTTTTATTTGCTTTGGTTGCTGGCGGAGAGTTATGGGGATTTTTAGGTTCAATTTTAGCCATTCCATTGGCAGGAATTTTGTTTGAATTCATAAAAGAATTTTTAGAAAAAAGAAAAGAAAAAGAGATTAAATCTTTTTAGTTATAATTTTAATAAAATAATTGCTATTAAAATTATAACTATCTGAGAAAAAATTTTAAATAAAAAATAAATTTTTTCAGAAAAATTCATATTTTTAAACTTAATTGAATTTTGTTCTTCTTTGTTAAAAAAATGAATTTTTTTGTGAAAATTATAATGATATTTTAAAATTTTATTTTGAGGAAAAAGAATATAGAAAAAAGTTAAAATATCAGGGAAAATAGCAAAAAACCCGCCAATGAAAGAAAGAAATATTTTTTTTGTTATAATAAAAATAATTAAAATTCCTAAAAATAAATCAAAAAATATTTTTAAAAAATCAAAAAAAGATTTTTTCCATTTTCTATTTTTTATATTTTTTATTGAATATTCAGAATGGGGGATAGCATCTAAAAGATAATGACTTAAAAAAGAAAGAATAATTCCTAAAAAAGGATTTGTTTTGTTTATAATTGCGGCGCCGGTTAAAAAATGAGGGGTTAAAATCATAGAATTTAAAAATTTTAAAAATATGATAAGATAATTAATAATTATAACATATGAAAAATAAATTTTATATTACTACATCTATTGCCTATGTAAATGCGTCGCCTCATTTAGGTTATGCTTTGGAATTAATTCAGGCAGATGTAATTTCTCGGTATCAAAGAACTTTTAAAAAAGATGTTTTTTTTCTAACTGGCACAGATGAACATGGAGAGAAAATATTTAAAAAAGCAAAAGAGATTGGAAAAGAACCTCAAGAATTTGTTGATGAAATGTCTTTTCAGTTTAAAAAACTAACAGAATCTTTGAATATCTCTAATGATGATTTTATTAGGACAACAGATAAAAAAAGGCATATTCCAACAGTAAAGAAAGTTTGGCTGAAACTTAAAGAAAATGGTGATATATATAAAAAGAAATACAAAGGTTTTTACTGCGTTGGTTGCGAAAAATTTCTTTTAAAAAAAGATTTAATAAATGGAAAATGTCCTTACCACTTAGAAAAACCTGAAATAATTGAAGAGGAAAATTATTTTTTGAAGCTTTCAAAATATCAAAAAAAAATAAAGAAAATAATAGAAGATGAAAAAATTAAAATTATTCCGGAAAAAAGAAAAAATGAAATTCTTTCTTTTTTAAATGAAGGATTAGATGATATAAGCGTGTCTCGGCCAAAAGAAAAAGTTAGCTGGGGAATTCCAGTTCCTAATGATGAAAGCCAAACTATTTATGTTTGGGTTGATGCTTTAATAAATTATATTTCTGCTATAGGCTATAATAAAAATTTATCTAAATTTAAAAAATATTGGCCCGCTGATGTTCATTGTATTGGAAAAGATATTTATCGTTTTCATGCAATAATTTGGCCAATAATGCTTTTATCTTTAAAATTGCCTTGTCCTAAAAACATTTTTATTCACGGCTTTATTACCTCAAAAGGCCAAAAAATGTCAAAATCATTAGGGAATATAATAAATCCTTTTGATTTAATAGAAAAATACGGCGCTGATCCTGTAAGATATTTTCTTTTAAGAGAAATTCCTCCCACAGAAGACGGAGATTTTACTTACGAAAAATTTGAAAAAAGATACAATTCAGATTTATCTTCTGGGTTGGGAAATTTAGTTTCAAGAGTAGTTTCAATGGAGGAAAAATTTGGCATAAAAAAAAGTGATAATAAAATTATTCAAAAAGAGATAAAAAAAATAAAAAAAGAATATCATAAATTAATGAAAGAATTTAAATTTAATACAGCTTTAGAAAGCATTTGGGAATTAATTAAGTTTTCTGATAAATATATTGATAAAGAAAAACCATGGGAAAATAAAAAAAGGGCGCCTTTAATTATTGGAGACTTGATAATAATTTTAAATGAAATCAATAATTTAATTTATCCATTTTTACCAGAAACTTATGAAAGAATTAAAAAACAAATAAAAACAAAAAAAAGCGAAATTCTTTTTCCTAAAACTATAAAAAATTTTTAAAATAATAATTTTTATTAATGATAATTGATACTCATGCTCATTTAAATTTTAATGCTTATAAAAATGATTGGGATGAAGTAATTAAAAGATGCTTTAAAAATAATATTTCAATTATAAACGTAGGATCTCAGTACGACACAAGTAAAAGAGCAGTGGAAATAGCTGAAAAATATGAAAAAGATGTTTATGCTGCAATAGGGCTTCATCCTATACATTTATCGTCAGGAATTTTTAAAGAAAAAATTGATAAAGAAGAAATTGAATTTAAAACAAGAGAAGAAGAATTTGATAAAGAAAAATATTTATTACTTATAAGATCAAAAAAAGTTAAAGCAATAGGGGAGATTGGGCTGGATTATTATTACAAACCCAAAACAAAAATAAGAATAAATGAATTTAAAGAAAGACAACGTAATGCTTTATTAAAACAAATAGATTTTGCTCAAGAATTAGATTTACCTATAATTTTTCATTGTAGGATGGCTTATAATGATTTATTGGATATTTTAAAAAAGAAAAATAATATTAAAGGAGTAATTCATTGTTTCACTGGAAATAAAGATGAGTTAAAAAAAGTTTTAAATATGGGCTTTTATATCGGATTTAATGGAATTATTTTTAAACTTAATTTAGATGATATTATAAAGGAAACGCCTTTAGAGAGAATTTTAGTTGAGACAGATTGTCCTTATTTAATTCCGCCGATGATAAATGTTTCAAGAAATGAACCGGTTTTTATAAAATATATTCTTGAAAAAATAACTAAAATAAAAAATATAAGTTTTGAAAAATTAGCTGAAATTACAACCGAAAACGCAAAAAAATTATTTAAAATTTAAAATAAAAAGCCGAAGAAATTTATTCTTCGGCTAAAAATTATAAAGATAATAGAATTTGTTCAATCTCCTTAAATTTGTATTTTGGTATAAACCAATCTGCCTTACTTTTTAAAAAATTAATACCACTCATTAAAATTACTTTTATTTCTGGATGTTGTTGCTTAAGCCATTCTACCACTTCAATACCGGAAATATCCGGCATCTGATAATCAGTAATTACCAAACAGCAATCATTAAAGTCTTTTTCTTCTACTTGAAAAAATGAAGAAAAAGTTAAAATAATAGTATTTTCTCCTAACCATATTTTAATCCAAGATTTCAACATTTCTAACCAGCTTTCATCATCGTCAATAATAATTATTTTCATTGCGTTTCCTCCTTCCTATGTTAATTAAAATTTAAAGGTCTATTTTGGTAATATTCTAAATTTATTATTTTGTCAATATTTTTAAAA
>JAKPCP010000047.1 GCA_029553225.1 bacterium
ACAATTAATTTTAAAATATTTAGATGTTTCTAATGCGGATATGGAAAAAGGAGAAATGAGAGTTGAAGTTAATATAAGCTTGTCAAAAGATTTAAAAAATTTAGGAACAAAGGTTGAAATTAAAAATCTTAATTCTTTTAAGGTGGTGGAAAAGGCAGTTGATTTTGAAATTGAAAGGCAAAAAGAGATTTTAGAAAGAGGAGAAAAAGTTGTTCAGGAAACAAGAGGTTGGCATGATAAAAAAGAGATTACTTTTTCACAGAGAGAAAAAGAAGAAGCGCACGATTATAGATATTTTCCTGACCCTGATTTGCCAAAAATGTATTTTACAGATGACTATATTAATAAAATAAAACAAGAAATACCGGAGTTGCCTTCTTTAAAAAGAGAAAGATTTAAAAAACAATTTAATTTAGATGAAAACGCAATTGAGTTTTTTGTAATAAATAAAGATTTAGGAGAATATTATGAAAAAGTTGTTTCTGAGTTTGAAGAATGGATGAAAGCAGAGAAAATAGAAATTGAAAAAGAAAAAAATAAAATATACAAGCTTATAGCAAATTATTTAATTTCCGACATAAAAGGATTATTAAAGGGAAAGGAATTTATTGAAAAAGATTTTAAAATCACGCCTGAAAATTTTGCCGAATTTATAAAAATGATTTACAAAAATGAGATTACAAGCAAAATTGCTAAAATAGTATTAGAAGAAATGTTTTTAAAAGGAAAAGACCCGTCTAATATTATTGAAGAAAAAGGATTATCTCAAATTAAAAATGCTAATGAAATTGAAGAAATTGTTAAAGAGGTAATTTTAAAAAACAAAAAAGCAGTAGAAGATTTTAAAAAAGGGAAAAAAGAAGCCATTCAATTTTTAGTTGGTCAAACACTTTCAATAACAAAAGGAAGAGCAAATCCAGAAACAGCTCGGGAAATTATTTTAAAATTATTAAAAGAAGAAAAATAAAATTATTTTAAAAAATCTTTAACTAATTTTTCCGCTTCTTTATAGTTTTTTGTCCAAATTATTCTATTATCTTTTTTAAACCACGTCATTTGTCTTTTTGCATAATGCTCTATTTCTTTTTGCAAGGATTTTACCATTTCATCATATGTCATTTTTTCTTGAAGATAGAAAGCAATGTATCTATATTCTAGTCCAAATTCCTCTAATTTTTTAAAAGAAACCTTGTTTTTATAAAGATTTTTTACCTCATCCACCATTCCTTCATCTAATCTTTTCAAAAGCCGTTTTTTAATTAATTTTTTTAACTCTTCTTTTTCTTTTTTTATGCCTAAAATTAAAACAGGATAGGGAAGAGGGTGTTTTTCTAATTTTGGCACTTTTTTTAATTCAATAGCAATCTCAATTGCTCTAATTAATCGTCGAGAATTTTTTCTATCAATGCTTTCTGCTCTATTTTTATCAAGTTTTTTAAGCATTTGATAAAGTTCATCCGGCGTTTTTTTAGATAGTTCTTTTCGCAATTTATAATTTGGTTTTACTTCCGGAATTTTTATTCCATCAATAACAGATTGAATATAAAAGCCGCTTCCGCCGCAAATTATTGGTATTTTGTTTTTTTTAAAAATTTTTTCTATCGCTTTTAATGATAATTTTTGATATTTTGAAACAGAAAATCTTCTTTTAGGGGAAGCAACATCTAATAAATAATGAGGTATTTCTTTCATCTCTTCTTTTTTAATTTTTCCAGAACCAATATCTAATCCCTTGTAAACTTGTCTTGAATCAGCAGATATTATTTCTCCGTTAAATTTTTGAGCTAATTTTATTGCAAGATCACTTTTCCCAGAGGCAGTTGGCCCCAAAATAACAATAATTTTTTTCTTAAAATTATCATTTTCCATTTTAATGGATTTCTTCTTTTTTCTCTTTTAAGAAAAATCTCCAATTTTCTAAAAATTCAACAAAAAATGAAAAAGGCATATCAATTAAGGCATTGAAAAAGGCAGCAATAGCATTGTATTTTTTCCATTTGTTTGAAAGCCATTTTCCAACCCCAGCAACTGGTAAAAGTAAAATATCGGTTATAAATCCCAAAAGTCCTTCTTTTTTTTCTTCAATTGTTAACTCTTCTGCCTTTTTTCTAATTGCTAAACCAGCAAATGTAATTAAGGCAATAAAAATGACATTTATTATCATTGAGGTTGGAGGAAAGCCAGAAAGATTAAAAATCCAAATTATAAACCCAAAAGTAATTAAAGCGCCAAGTAAATAAAAAAAGGCGATAATAAATTTAATAAAAGATTTAAATTTTTTCTCTACAGGCATTTTTATTTCATATTTATCTTTTTCTTTAGTTTCGTATACAATTTTCATTGTTTCAATAATTACTAAATTAAGATTTTTTTTGCTTGGAAGTTTTATTGTTGAAACAAAAAGAAACATAAGAAATGTCGGTCCTAAAATATCAACTAAAATAGTAATAGGTTTAAAAGTACCGGTTATTAATTTTGCCAAAGGTATTTCTAAAATAATTAAAGAAAGCGCATTTCCTAAAAGAATTGATAAGGTTGAATAAAGGCCAGCCCTAAAAAGACGTTTTTTTAAAGTATTTAATCTATTATTGTAGGCTTTTCTAATTAATATTTCTAAATTTTCCGGTTCAGAAATTTTTTTCAAAAGTTCGTCTAAATTTTCCTCTGCTAAAATATCTCCCAAAAGGAGATAAGGGGTATCGTATTTTTCGCATATTGTGTAAAATTTATTTCCAAGAGGATGAGAAAAAGATTTTTCAATGTTTTTCCAAACATCAACTATATTTTGAGAGATTTTTGATAACTCATCTTTATTTACTTCTTTCCAGTTTTTATATTTTTTCTTTAATAAATTATAACTTATAATTGGATAATCTAATTTAAAAAGGGCTTGGCAGACAGCAATATAAATTTGAGTATCTTTTTCTTCTTCAGTGATTTTTTCTTCAGAAACAAGTTTTTCATTTAAAACAATTTTTTCTTTCATTGAATTGTACATAAAATCTATCAGAGCGTTTTCTTTAATAAAAGGGGAAAGTGTTTCTTCTATTTCGCAAGCCATTACTTCTATAAGCCAATTGTAAAATTGAAGTTTTTCTCTTTTGTTTTTTATTTCAGTTTTGTTTTTAAAAATAAAAAGATATTTTTCAATTACTTTTTGGACTTCGTCAATTTTTGTTTCTTCTATTTTATCATTAGGAAAATGTCCGCCTCTTATTAGCTCTAAAACCAAAGGTTCAGCCATTTTTTCCCGTGATATATTTTCATCTATTTCCCATTCAACAAATCTTCTTTTTAACTTTCTTATAATTGCTGTTCTTCTGATTAAATGCTCTTCTTTCCAGTCAACAATCATTCTTAATTTTTCATAGAACGTCGCGACTTTGGAGGCAAATTCATCAACATGAATTGTTGAAATTTCTTTATTTTCTTCTTCTTTTTTTTCAAGTAAACTTTTTTCTAATTTATATCGGGGGATGAGTTTTTTTGTTTCGTTTGATAATTCTTTCATAATTTTTTATCAATTTCCTTTTTTATTTTTTCTAAAAATTTAGATAATTTCATTTCTCCAATATCTCCCTTTTTTCTTTGCCTTATTCTTACAGAATTATTTTTCATTTCTTTGTCCCCAACAACTAAAATGTAAGGAATTTTTTGAATTTCTCCTTCTCTTATTTTTTTTGATACAGTTTCATTTTCTATATTTGCTTCTGATCTTATATTATTTTCTCTTAATTTTTTATTAATTTCTTTGGCGTATTTTCGGTGTTTTGATCCAACAGGAATAACAAGAGTTTGCAAGGGAGAAATCCATAAAGGAAAATCTCCAGCATAATATTCAATTAAAACGCCAATAAATCTTTCTAAAGAACCGAGTAAAGCGCGATGAATCATAATAGGAGTTTGTTTTTTTCCTTTTTTATCAATATATGACATTTCAAATCTTTCTGGTAAGTTAAAATCTAATTGAATTGTTGTGCATTGCCATTCTCTGCCAATAGCGTCTTTTATTTTTAAATCTATTTTAGGGCCGTAAAAAGCGCCTCCTCCTTTATCAATTTCATATTTTAATTTTAATTTTGTTAATGCGTAAATTAAAGCTTTTTCCGCTCTTTCCCAAATTTCATCAGTTCCAACATATTTTTCAGGCTTTGTTGAAAGATAAAATTTAAATTCTTTAAAGCCAAAACTTTTTAAAATTTTTAAAGCAAGTTTTAATATTTCAAAAAGTTCTTTTTCTAATTGTTCGATTGTGCAGAAAATATGAGCGTCATCTTGCGTTAATCCTCTTACTCTTGTTAACCCGTGAAGAGTGCCTGATCTTTCATATCTGTAAACAGTTCCCATTTCTGTGTATTTTAAAGGCAAGTCTTTATAGCTTCTAATTCTATTTTTATAAATAGCAATATGGAAAGGGCAATTCATTGGTTTTATCTGATAATCATCTTTTTCTCCTTCTTCATTTAATTCTTTCATATGAATCGGCGGAAACATATTTTCTTTATAAAAAGATAAGTGTCCTGAAATTTCCCATAATGTTTTTTTTGCGATATGAGGGGTTAAAACAGGAAGATAATTGTTTTTAAAATATTCTTCCAAAACATAATTTTCAATTATTCTTCTCAAGATAGCGCCTTTTGGGTTCCATAAAATAAGGCCTGGTCCGATATTTTCATCAATGTGAAACAAATCTAATTTTTCAGCCAATATCCTATGGTCTCTGCTTTCTATTTCTTTTTGTTGCTTTAAATAAGCATCCAATTCTTTTTTACTCCCAAAGGCAATTCCATAAATTCGGGTTAACATTTTGTTTTTTTCTGTTCCTTTCCAATATGCGCCGGCAATTTTTGATAATTTAAAAGCATTAATATCTATTTCTTTGCTTGATCTTATATGAGGCCCTTTGCACAAATCTATAAAATATCCAGATTTATAAATTGAAACTTTTTTATCTTCAATTTCATCAATTAACTCTAATTTATAAGACTGATCTTTAAATATTTTTCTTGCTTTGTCTTTTGAGATTATTTCTTTTTCAAATTTTATATCTTTTTTAATTATTTCTTTCATTTTTTTCTCAATTTTTTCCAAATCAGTAATAGAGATAGTTTCCGGCAAATCAAAATCATAATAAAAACCATTTTCAATTGCCGGCCCTATTCCAAATTTTGTATTAGGATACAATTCTTTAACAGCATAAGCCAAAATATGAGAAAGAGAATGGCGAATTTTTTCAGTTTTTTCTTTACTATTTGATTTTTGTTTCATATTTTTAATAATTTATAAGCTTCAAATTTTTAATAATATTTTTTACACTTCTTGATTTATAATTTCTTCTATATCTTCGCAAACTATTTTAATCTCTCCGCTTCTATTATCAACCCTTCCTTTGATAAAAACAATTTTATTTTCTTCAAAAGCAGTTGGATTTCTATCCATTATTGAGGGAAAAACAACAACTTCTGTTTTTGCTGTAAAATCTTCTACTTTTACAAAAAGCATTGGATTTCCGTTTTTTGTAATAATTTTTTTAATTTGAGAAATTATTCCTCCGATTTTTATTTTTTTATTTATTGTGCTTTCATCAATTTTAGAAATAGGAAAAGTTTTTCCTTCAAATATTTTTTTAAAATCGTTTAACGGATGAGAAGAGACATACAATCCTAAAAGTTCTTTTTCCCAAGTTAATTTTAAAAAATTAGAAGCTGGTTTTGCTGGCGCAAGAGAGAGATGATTAATTAATTTATTTGCGCTGTTGTCAAAAAGCCCTTTTTGCCCGTTTATTTTATTTTTTTTGTATTCTTTTGCCCATTCTAATAATTGTTCTATATTTTCAAGCAGTTGATTTCTTTCGGAGAATTTATCAAAAGCGCCAGCTTTAATTAAAGCTTCCAATGATTTTTTATTTAAATCTTTTGCAGCCATTCTTTGAATAAAATCTTCAATTGATTTGAATGGCCCGTTTAATTTTTTTTCTTCTGTAATATTATCAATAATATTTTCTCCAACATTTTTTACAGCCAGCAGTCCAAATCTAATTTTATTTTCATTAGGAACAACAGTAAAATTTTTTAAACTTTCATTTATATTTGGAGGCAAAACTTCAATATTCATTTTTCTGCATTCTTCAATTAATATTGCTATTCTTTCAACATCTGCTTTTTCCGAAGTTAAAAGAGCAGCCATAAATTCAATTGGATAATGAGTTTTTAAATAAGCGGTTTGATAGGCGATTAAGGCATAAGCAGTGCTATGAGATTTATTAAATCCATAACTTGCAAAAGGAAGAATCCATTGCCAAATCTTTAAAGCAATTTCTTTTTTTACTCCATTCTTTATCGCTCCATCAATAAATTTTTTCTCTTGTTCTAATAATAAACTTTTTATTTTTTTACCAACTGCTTTTCTTAAAACATCTGCTTCAGCCAAAGAAAATCCGGCAATATCTCGTGCAATTTGCATTAACTGCTCTTGATAAATCATTATACCGTATGTTTTTTCTAAAATTGATTTTAATTTTGGATGAAGATATTCTATTTTCTTTTTATTATGTTTTCTTGCGATATATTCAGGAATAAACTGCATTGGTCCCGGACGATATAATGCCACCAAAGCGACAATATCTTCAAATGTTGTTGGTTTTAATTCTTTTAAATATTTTTTCATGCCTTCAGATTCTAACTGAAAAACTCCGGTAGTGTTGCCAAGCTGTAAAGTTTTATAAGTTTTTTCGTCATCTAAGGGAATATTTTCAATATCAACTTTTTTATTTTGAATAACATAAATTCTTGATAAAGTGTCTTCAATAATTGTTAAATTTTTAAGCCCTAAAAAATCCATTTTTAAAAGTCCTAATGCTTCAATAGAGGTCATTTCATATTGAGTAACAATATTTGTATCATTTTGAGTTGGATGCTGAAGCGGGACAAAATCAGTTAAAGGTTTATTAGAAATTACTACTCCGCAAGCATGAGTTGAAGCATGACGGCAAACTCCTTCTAACTTTTTTGCCAAGTCAATTAATTTTTTCGCCTGAATATCAACATTGTAAATTTCTTTGAATTCTTTTACTTTTTTTAATGAATCATCTAAGTTAAATCCGAATGGAACTGCTTTTGCAATTTTATCACAATAACTATAAGGATATCCTAATGCTCTTCCAACATCTCTTATTGCTGCTCTTGCCGCCATTGTCCCAAAAGTAATTATTTGAGCAACTTTGTCTTTTCCGTATTTTTCAGATACATAATTTATAACCTCGTCTCGTCTTCTATCAGTAAAATCCAAATCAATATCAGGCAGTGTTCCTTTAAGACGTCCGGGATTTAAAAATCTTTCAAATAAAAGATCGTGTTTTATAGGATCTATATTCGTAATATTTAAAAGATAGGCAACTAATGATCCTCCAACCGAGCCTCGTCCAGGTCCAACAACAATTCTGTTTTGCTTTGCCCAATTTACAAAATCCTGAACAATTAAAAAATAAGAAGCAAATCCTGTTTCTTTTATCACTGATAATTCATAATTCATTCTGTCAATGACTTCTTTTGAAACATTGTTTCCAAATCTTTTTTTTAAACCTTCCTGAGACAACTCTCTTAAATAATCATTATCTGTTTTGCCATTCGGTACTTTGAAAGCAGGGAGTTTTGTTTCTTTTAGCTCAAATTCAAAATTACACATATCAGCAATTTTTTGAGTATTTTCAATTGCTTCTGGAATTTCTTTAAAAGCTTCTATCATTTGTTGAGGGGTTCTCATTGAAAAATCGTCATTTTTTAAAGTTAGTCTTTCAGGATCATTCGGACTAGATCCAGTATTAATTAGCATCAAAATATCTTGGGCTTCGCTGTCTTCTGGCTTGAGATAGTGAATGTCGTTTGTGGCAACAACAGGAATATTTAATTTTTTAGAAAACTCAATTAAAATTTTATTAACTTTTTTTTGCTCTTTATTATTAGGATGATCTTGAAGTTCAAGATAAAAATTATCTTTTCCAAAAATTTCTTGATATTTCAAAGCTGTTTTTTCTGCTTCTTCAATTCTATTTGATAAAACCAATCTCGGAATTTTTCCTTGAACGCAGGCGCTTAAACAAATTAATCCTTCGGAATATTCTTTTAATAATTCTTCATCGATTCTTGGTTTATAATAAAATCCCTCTAAATGCGCTTTGGTTATAAGTTTTACTAAATTTTGATATCCAGTTTTATTTTTTACTAATAATAATAAATGGTATCTTGTATCATCAATATTGGGCCTTTTTTGTTCCATTCTTTCATAAGCTAAATATAGTTCTGATCCAATAATTGGTTTTATATTTCTTTGTTTTGCTTTTTGATAAAACTCAACTGCTCCGTATAAAACACCGTGGTCAGTTAAAGCAATTGAATCCATATTTAATTCTTTTGCATAATCTAAAAGCTCGTCAATTTTTGGCAATCCGTCAAGTAAGGAGTAGTGGGAATGGGTATGTAAATGAGTAAATTTCATGCTATAATAAAAAAAAGATTTTATTTTTAAATTATTTTTATTGTTTAATATAAATACAATTTTTATAATTAATAATAGTATGAAATACCCTAATTTTCAAGAAGAGAAAAAATTATGGAAAAGCGGATATAGATATATTGCGGGAGTAGATGAAGTTGGAAGAGGAAGCTTATCGGGTCCGGTTGTAGCATCAGCAGTAGTAATAGATTATAATTTAATCAGTGAAAATTTCAAAAATTTAAAAACTGGAAGTAAAAAAGAAAAACAAAATTTTGAAAAATTATTAAAAGAAGCAAAAGATTCAAAAAAGATTTCTTCTTATAAAAGAGAAGAATTGTTTAAAATAATAAAAAATTGTTCAGAAATAAAATGGGGGATTGGAAAAGTTTCAGAAAAAATAATTGATAAGATAAATATTTTAGAAGCAACAAAATTGGCAATGGAAAAAGCAATAAAAAACTTAAAAGAGAAATATTTTTTTGACATTGATTTTATTATAATAGATGGTAAAATAAAATTAGAGAGAATAAATGTTTTGCAAAAATCAATAATTAAAGGAGATGAGAAAGTTTTTTCTTGCGCCCTGTCTAGTATTATTGCTAAGGTTTTTAGAGATGATATAATGAAAAAAGAAGACAAAAAATATCCTTATTATAATTTTTCTAAAAACAAAGGATATCCAACAAAAGAGCATCGGGAAAAAATAAAAAAGCAAGGGCCAATACTTATTCACAGGAAAACATTTTTAAAAAATATAGAAAAGTGGTAAAATAAAAAAAATTAATAATATAAAAAATAAATTACAAAATAATTATAAAAATTATAAAATAAAAAATTTTAAAATATGTCAAAAAATATTTTTAAACAAAAAAATCTTTATTATTTTTTAATCCCTTTTGTTTT
>JAKPCP010000063.1 GCA_029553225.1 bacterium
ATGTTTCAGAAATTAAAAAATTAGCGGAAAAAGAAAAAGCAAAAACAATAATTTTCAGCAATTCTTTTTATAAAGATAAAAATTTTATTAATGAATTTGTTTTAAATTTTTCTTTTAAATTAAATCTTTTAAGTTTTGTTGATTTTTATGAAATTTTAGCGCAAAAAATATTAATAGAGTTTATAGATAATGATTGGGTTTTAGATAATATTTTAAAACCAGATAAAAAAATTGAGGAGTTTGCAAAAAGATGTTTTGATATTTTATTTTCTTTTATTGGGTTTTTAATTTTTCTTGTTTTGCTTCCTTTTGTTGCTTTAATAATTAAAATTGATTCAGATGGGCCTGTTTTTTTTAATCAAAGGAGGGTTGGCAAAAATAGAAAGATTTTTACTCTTTACAAATTTAGAACAATGAAAACTTCAAAAGATGAAAAAGAAAAGTTATGGCGGGAAAAAGACGAAAAAGAGATTACAAGGGTTGGCAAATTTTTAAGAAGATTTCATTTAGACGAACTTCCTCAATTTTTAAACATTTTAAAGGGAGATTTAAGCTTTGTCGGTCCAAGGCCAGAGTGGGAAAAATTAGATGAGATTTTTATTAAAGAAATTCCTTTTTATTCTTTAAGGTATTTAGTAAAGCCGGGATTTACTGGCTGGGCTCAATTAAAATTCCCTCCTTCTACTTCTGTCAAAGAGGCGAAAGAAAAATTTAAATATGATTTGTATTATATTAAAAACAGAAATTTTTTTATGGATTTAGGAATTATTTTAAAAACTATTCAATTGTTTTTTAGATAAATTTTAAAATGATATTTTTTAAAATTTTACAAGAATTTTTATTGCCAAGCGTTTTTATTCTATTTTTGCTTTTAATAGGTTTGGTTTTTTCTTTTAGAAAGAAAAAAAGAAAAATTGGGAAATTGTTTTTATTTTTAGGAATTCTTCTTTATTATCTTTTTTCAATTACCCCTATATCAAATTTAATTATTTCTCCTTTGGAAAATAAATACCTACAAATTAAAAGCGAAGAATTAAATAAAGCGAATAAAATTGTTTTGCTTTTAGGCGGAAAAGAAAGCGATGTTTTAAGATTAAGCGAGGTTTTAAGAATTTATTTTTTAAAAAATAAAAATGCTCAAATTATTGTTTCAGGAAGAGACCCCTTATTATATAAAAGAGAAGAAGGAGAAGAGATAAAAAATTATTTAATTGAAAGAGGGGTAAATAAAAAAGATATTATTTTGGAAAATGAATCAAAAAATACGAAAGAAAGCGCTTTAAATGTGAAAAAAATTGTACAAGATGAATCGTTTTTTCTTATAACATCATCTTACCATATGCCGAGAAGCGCTATTATTTTTAAAAAACAAGGATTGAATTTTTTACCGGCGCCAACTGATTTTAAGATAGAAAAAGATTATTCTATTATTGATTATTTCCCAGATGCGAAAAATTTAAGAAATTGCGATTTGGCTTTTCATGAATATTTTGGTATTATCTATTTTAGATTGTTAATTAAATAAATAAATTCATTATGGAAAATAAAGAATATCAATTTGATGATGAAATAGATCTAATGGATTATATTAAAGTTATTTTAAAGAGAAAAAAATTAATTCTTTTTGTTTTTTTGGGTTTTATCATAGTTTTAGGTGTTGTCAGTTTTTTAATGCCTAAAGTTTATAGAATTGATAATATTTTAATGGTTGGAAAAATGGGGGGTTCTTTATTAATAGAGCCGCCAGTTGAAGTGGTTGAAAGAATTAATAGCGATGTTTACAAACCTTTAATTAAAAAGAATTTAAAAATTGATGAAAAAGATTATCCAAAAATAAAAGTAGAAAATCCTGGAGGTACTTCGTTTGTTAAACTTACAATAGATTCTTCTAATATTGAGTTGGCAAAAAATATTTTAAATGAAATTGATAATATAATTTTAGAAGAACATAAAGAAAAATTTTTAAAAGAGAAAAAAAGAATTAATCAAAGCATAAAAGAAATTGAAAATAAGCTTAGATTTATAGAAGTTCAAAAACAAGGTTCTGAAGGAATTGCTGAATTGCAAATGAATCTTTACGCTTTAAACGAAAGATTAGAAAATTTTGAAGAAACAAAAATAATTAAAAGTCCAACTGTTTCTGAAAAACCAATAAAGCCAAATGTTTTATTAAATATTATTATTGCCGGAGTTTTGGGATTATTTATCGGAATATTTTTAGCTTTCTTTTTAGAATGGTGGGAGAAAGGCAAAGAATCTTTAAAAGAACTTGACAAATAAAAAAAATTTTGCTATTATTAGATTAGTGAGTGTATATTGCGGGAAACCGCAATATCCATCTAAGTCGGCAAAACACCTCTCTCGAGTGAGGTGTTTTGCTTTTTATTAGATGTTTAAAAATATAAAGTTTTGTATATTTTAAAAAAATTTGTTAAAATAAAAGAGCCGGGAGGAAGCACTCACTAAAGACTTAGTTTTGGAGTAAACTCTCCCGGCTTTTTTTATATTTTATAAAAGTTATAATAAAGATAGTTTTGTTTTTTAATTGTTATTTAGTTTAATTAAATAATTTAAAAAAAATGATAAATAAAAATAAAAATTTAAAAATTTTAAGAAATGTTTCTTTAAAAGATTATACAACTTATAAAATTGGAGGATTGGCAAAATATTTTTTTATCGCTGAAAATAATGAAGATTTAATTGAAGCAATAAAATGGGCAAAGGATAAAAAAATACCATTTTTTATTTTAGGAAATGGGAGCAATGTTTTGTTTTCTGATAAAGGATTTAATGGGTTAATTATTAAAATTAAAACTTCAAAAATTGAAATTTTAAAAAATAAAAATAATAAATGTGATGTTTTATCTGAGGCAGGAGTTAATTTATCAGATTTAATTAATTTTTTAACTGAAAATAATTTAGAAGGGCTAGAATGGGCAGCAGGAATTCCAGGAAATGTCGGGGGGGCAGTCTATGGAAACGCTTCTGCTTTTGGGAAAAAAATGAGTGATTTTGTAAAAGAAGTCGAAGTTTTAGACACAAATAATTTAAAACAAAAAAAACTTTCCTTAAAACAATGTCAGTTTTCGGCAAAAAACAGCATTTTTAAAAAAAAGAAAAATTTAGTTATTTTATCTGTTATTTTTTCTTTCAAAAAAGGAAATAAAGAAGAAATTAAAAAAAGAGTAAAAGAATGTTTAATTTATAGGGCAAAAAATCATCCGAATTATCCTTCAGCTGGTTGTGTTTTTAAAAATTATATTTTGAAAAAAAATGACGAAAAAATTTTTAAGAAATTTCCGGAATTAAATATCTTTAAAAAAAACAGAACAATTCCAGCCGCATATTTAATTGAAAAATGCAATTTAAAAGGAAAGCAAATTGGCAAGGCAAAGATTTCAGAAAAACATTCTAATTTTTTTGTTAATTTGGGTGGAGCAAAAGCAAAAGATATTTTAAAATTAATAGATTTAACAAAAAAAGAAGTGAAAAATAAATTTAATATAGCACTTGAAGGGGAAATAATAGTTATTAACACTTGACATACTTTTTGAAAGTGAAAAAATAAAGTAATAAGAAGTTAAAATAAAATAAATTTTGTAATAGTGGTCGGCTATTACAACAAAATAAAAATTTATTTTTAGTTGAAAAAAATGGCTAAAAAAACAGCTAAAAAAGCAGTTAAAAAAACAGTTAAAAAAACAGCTAAAAAGCCAGCTAAAAAATCAAAAAAAAAGTAATCTTTTATTTTCTCCCACCGTTTTTCATTTTTAATTAAAAGCGGTGGGTTTTTTTAATTATTATTTTAAAAAAAATATTATGGAAATTGCAATTAAAACCAAAGATATAGAATTAACAACCGAATTAAGAAAATTTATTGAAAAGAAAATTAGTCCTCTTGAAAAGTTTTTGAAATTTTTATACAATAAGAATAAAAATTATTTTCAAGAAAAACCTGAAATTAAATTATTTTTAGAAATTGGAAAAACAACTAAACATCATAAAAAAGGCGAAGTTTTTTTTGCCGAAGGTCAATTAGAATTTCCAGGTGGTATTCTTTATTCAACCTCAACAGCAAAAGATATAAAATTAGCAATTATAGAAACTAGGGAAGAGTTAGAAAGACAAATTAAAAAATATAAAGAAAAATATAAAAGTAAAATTGAAAAAGACAGAAAAATAAAAGAAAAAATTAAAGAAGCAGAAATTTAGTTTTTAAAAATTATGGTGCCATCAAAATTTTTTTTAACAAAAGGAGTGGGAACAGCAAAAGAAAAATTGGCTTCTTTTGAAGCTGCTTTAAGAAATGCTGGTATTGAAAAATTTAATTTGGTTTCTGTTTCAAGTATTTTGCCTCCTAATTGTAAAAGAGTAACAAGAGAAAACGGATTAAAAGAATTAAATCCGGGTGAAGTTGTTTTTTGTGTTATGGCAAGAAATGCTACAAATGAGCCAAATAGATTAATTGCTGCTTCTGTTGGTTGCGCTATTCCTGCTGATAGAGGTCAATACGGATATTTATCAGAACATCATTCTTTTGGAGAAAAAGAAGATAAGGTGAGCGATTATACAGAAGATTTAGCTGCTTCAATGCTGGCAAGCACATTAGGAATTGATTTTGATGTTGATAGCGCTTGGGATGAAAAAGAAAAAGTTTTTAAAATGTCTAATAAAATTGTGTCTACAACAAATATAACTCAAACTGCTGAGGGAAATAAAAATGGATTATGGACATCAGTGGTTGCTGTTGCTTTTTTATTCCTTAAAAATTTAACAAATAAACTATTAATCGCTTTTTTTACTCTTTGTTTTTCTTAATTTAAGAAAATTAAATGTTTAAGCGATTAATAAAGAAATTATGAAGAAAAAAACAAAGAGATCTGTTAATAAATGGATCGCAAAAAATCAAAAAGAGGAATATATCGGGATTCATTTAATCGCAGATTTTTGGGGCGGGAAAATTATTAAAAACTCAAAAGAAATTGAGAAAATTTTAATTGAGTCAGCAATAATTGCTCAAAATACCCCCTTAAAGGTTTCTATTCATAAATTTCCCAATAAAGGAATAACAGGAGTTATTTTATTAGCAGAAAGTCATATTGCTGTTCATTCTTGGCCTGAGTTTGATTATTTAGCGATTGATATTTTTACTTGCGGTAAAAAATCTTTTCCATATAAAGCGTTAGATTATTTAATAGAAAGCTTTCAACCTCAAAAAGTAAAAATAAAAGAAATAAAAAGAGGGAAATTATGAAATTAAAAATAAAATTATGAATAAAAAAATTTTAAGCTATATTTTAAAAAAAGATTTAGACTTCTGGGAAACAGCTAAATGGATAGGCCATTTAGCTGATTTTACAAAAGATGTAAAAGAATTAGAAAAAAAAGGTTTAATTAAAATAGAAAATTCTAAATTATCTTTAACAGATAAAGGAAAAAATTTATGTAAAAAATTAGATATTGTTCCTCAAGATCTTCCTATTGTGGATTTTCCTATAAAAATAGATAATAATCTTTTAAAAAAATTTAAAAAAATAAGAAAAGAAGTTTTTCCTAAAACTGAATTTGATCAATTACAAATTCTTCCAGAGGGAGTGATTAAAAAAATTGAAGTAATGAAAATGTATAATGATTTAAAAGGAAAAAGAATTATTTGTTTGGGTGATGATGATATGGTAGGAGTTGCTTTATCTTTAACTAGGTTGCCTAAAGATATTACTATTTTAGATATTGACGAAAGAGTAATTAAATATGAAAATAAAATTTTAGAAGAATTTGGTTATAAAAAATCTGCTTTTTTCTGCAATTTATTGAAACCGCTTCCTAATAAATTTATTGGGAAATATGATGTATTTATAACTGAACCACCAGATACACTAGAGGGAAACACTTTATTTTTTTCTCGAGGAGTGGAATCTTTAAAAAAGGAAGGAGGAGTAGGATATTTAGGAGTTTCTCAAAATGATTTTAAAAGAACAGATTATTTAAAATTAGAAAAAAATATTTTAAAAATGAATATTTTTATTAGTGCAATTTTTCCTAAATTTGAATTTTATGAAACCTATGGAGAGGAATTTGAATGGATAACTGGTTTGCCTGAAGGAGTTGGTTTGCCTAAAAAACCTTGGTTTTCTGCTGATTTACTTAGAACAGAATCTAATGAAAAAAGTAAACCATTAATTATTGGAACCCCTTCAAAACATATTAAAGAAAATTTTATTAAAACAAATATTAATTGTTAACAGAAAATTACTGAAATAATTTTTATTTTAAAACTTAAATGAAATTTAGTAAATTTTTTGGGAATTTAAATGAAAAATATTTAAAAGAAATTCAACCAATTATTGAAAAAATAAATTCTTACGAAAACGAATTTGAAAAACTTTCTGATTCTCAATTAAAAGAAAAAACTTTATTTTTAAAACAAGAACTTAAAAACGGGAAAACTTTAGATGATATTTTACCCGAATCTTTTGCTTTAGTAAGAGAAGCTTCAAAAAGAACATTAAATCAAAGGCATTTTGATGTTCAGTTAATTGGAGGGATCGTGCTTCACCAAGGAAAAATTGCTGAAATGAAAACAGGGGAAGGAAAAACTTTAACTGCAACACTGCCTTTATTTTTAAATGCCTTAGAGGGAAAAGGATGTCATTTAGTAACTGTAAATGATTATTTAGCAAAAAGAGATACAGTTTGGATGGGGCAAATTTATGATTTTTTAGGATTGTCAGTGGCATGTATTGTTCATGATAGCGCTTATATTTACGACAAAAATTATAAAAACCAAGAAAAAGATAAAGAAAGAGATTTAGTTGGAGGATTTAAAGTTGTTGAAAGTTATCTTCGCAATGTTTCAAGAAAAGAAGCATATGCAGCAGATATTACTTATGGCACCAATAATGAATTTGGCTTTGATTATTTAAGAGATAATTTAGTTTATGATATTGAAGATGAAGTTCAAAGAGGTTTTAATTATGCGATTGTTGATGAGGTTGATTCTATTTTAATTGATGAAGCAAGGACACCTCTTATAATTTCCGGACAGACCGATGAATCAACTGATAAATATTATCAATTTGCTCAAATAGTTAAAAATTTAAAAGAACAAGAAGATTATTTAATCGATGAAAAATTTAAAAGTGTTTCTTTTACTGAGGAAGGGCAAAATAAAATTGTAAAATCATTAGGGTTTGATCCTTGGGCGGAAAATGATATTAGCACTGCTTTTCAGTTAGAAGCGGCTTTAAAAGCCAAAACCTTGTTTAAAAGAGATAAAGATTATGTTGTTAAAGACGGGGAGGTAATTATTGTTGATGAATTTACCGGAAGATTAATGCCAAAAAGAAGATGGTCCGAAGGATTACACCAGGCAATAGAAGCAAAAGAGGGAATAAAAATTCAGCCAGAATCAAAAACTTTTGCCACAATTACTTTTCAAAATTATTTTAGAATGTATAAAAAATTATCTGGAATGACAGGAACTGCTGCTACTTCTGCCGAAGAATTTGATAA
>JAKPCP010000002.1 GCA_029553225.1 bacterium
ATTATTACGAGAATGAAAACAGGTCGAGCAAGATATTATTATGGTTTAGGTTTGCCGGAATCAAGTGCTAAAATCGCAATTCGTCGAGTTCCTTGGCAGGTTGCCAAAAAACTTTTGCTTTACATTTTTTCCGTTGATAAATCTGGAAAAGTAAAACAATATTCTTGGCAAGACCTTAAAAAAATTCAATAGTGGCCGCTAACTTTATTGGCACGAAATTTAGCGGCGGAAAAGCGAGGGCAGGTAAAAATTCTTTTTTCCAATTTTTTTACTTACCCGAACGAATTTTTTTCAGAAATTAATTCAGGATTTTCGCAGAAAAAAGTTCGGATTTTGTCCGAAACAGACAGCAAAATTTATTTTGAATGCGGGGCAGAAAAATGGAATTTAATAAAATTTTATAAAGATTAAAAATTATAAACTAAAAAATAAAATTATTATGACACAAAAATTTTCCCAAAAAGAAGCATTAAAATTTGGGTGGGAAAAAAACTGGTGGATTTTTCTACCAGCTTTATTAATTGTTTCTTTAATCTTTTTAGGATTAAATTTATTAATTGAAAAAACAGGAGAAAATTTACGAGATTTAAATATCTTTATTTTGTTTATTATTTTAAATCTGCTGTATTTTATTTTTTCTATTATAATTTCTATTGGTTTTATTAGGATTTCCTTAAAAATTTGTGATAATGAAAAACCAAAACTTAAAGATGTTTTTTGCGTTTGCGATATTAAATTATTTTTTAAATACTTATTTTGTTCAATTCTTTGTAGTTTAATTGTTCTTTTGGGTACTATTTTCTTTATCGTACCTGGTATTATTTTGGGAATAAAATTTGGATTTGCAAATTATCTTATCGTTGATAAAAATTTAGGACCTATTCAAGCTTTAAAGAAAAGCTCTTTAATTACAAAAGGTTCAAAGTGGGATTTATTTCTTTTTTATTTATTAACTTTTCTTATTAATTTTTTAGGGCTTTTGTGCTTTATAGTAGGAATATTTGTTTCTATTCCTGTAACTTGGATTGCTATTGCTTTTGTATACCGAAAATTATTAGCGCAAACAGAAAATTTAGATATTCAACCAGCGCCAGAAAATGATATTCAATTAGTAGAAAATAAGGAAAATCAATTATTAGAGCAAAAAAATGATTAATTTTGAAGATTTTCAAAAAATAGATTTAAGAGTAGGGAAAATATTAAAAGCAGAGAGAGTTGAAAATTCTGAAAAACTTTTAAGATTAGAAGTTGATTTAGGAGAAGAAAAAAGAGAGATTGTTGCAGGAATTGGAAAATATTATGCCCCAGAAGATATTTTAGAAAAAGAAGTTGTTGTGGTTTGCAATTTAGAACCAAAAAATATCATGGGAATTGAAAGCCATGGTATGATTTTAGCCGCAGATAATAATGGTGAGCCAGTGTTATTAGGCCCGGACAAAGAAGTTTTTTTAGGCGCTAAAATTAAATAAAATTAAAATTATTCTTCTATTTTTATAGCTTTAACTGGGCAAGATTCAGCAGCTGATTTTATTTCTTCAATATTTCCGTCTGTATTTTTTACTTGAGATTTACCATCTTTTCCCAACTCAAAAACATCGGGACATAAAATAGTACAGCTACCGCAGCCAATACATTTCTTTTTATCAATAGTAATTTTGATTTTTTTATTATTTTTTTTCATATAAGTTATATTTTTTTAAATAAAATTTAATAAGTTTTTCTGCTTCTTTAATACATTTTGGGTCTCCTGTGCCCACTTTTGTTTTTTCTTGAACTTCTTCTAAATTTTTTGCACCTTCAAGCACAGCTTTTTCTATATCATTATCAGTAATTTTTAAAACTTTATCAATAATTTTTCCATTTTCAATTTCAATTTTATCATATTGCTTTGTTTTTCGATAGTAGTCATTTATAGCATCTCTTAAAGCTTTATCTCCCAAAACAGAG
This sequence comes from bacterium, assembly GCA_029553225.1. GTDB lineage: Bacteria > Patescibacteriota > Minisyncoccia > Minisyncoccales > GWA2-38-27 > JAKPCP01. Next base: position 1,948 of record JAKPCP010000002.1, read on the forward strand.
CAGTGGTATTTTCTTTCTGGTAATCCTTTTAATCTTTTGACAATATCTTGCGGTCTTATTTTTCTCGCTTCTTTAAGTGTCATCCCGTTATTTTCTAAAAGCATTTCAGATAAAACAGATGTTGCTGCAATAGCAGATCCGCATCCAAATGTTCTCCATCTCACTTTTTTAATTCTTTCTGTTTTTTCATCAATTAAAAGCCAAAATTTCATAACATCTCCGCAAGCAGGAGAACCAACTATTCCAACTGCGTTGAACTTAAATTTTTTTTCTTCATTTGGCTTCATAAAATTTTTGGGGTGAAGAAAATGTTTTTTTACGGTTTCGCTATAAATCCAAGGAGGGGTTGTGACATTAAAAATATCAAAATCAGTGTTTTCTTTTTTTATTTTTTTTGTCTTTTTTTTATTTTTTTTATCTTTCATAAAATTGTTTTATTATAAAAATTTTTTTTATTTTATTTTTTTAAAGAAATAGGGGAGAGAGCGCGTAATTCTTTTATTATTTTTGGCAATACTTTTAAAAGATAATCAATATCTTTTTTTGTTGTTTCTTTTCCCAGAGTAAGACGCAAACTTCCATGAATTGCTTCTCTTTTTAATCCAATTGCTGTTAAAACATGTGATGGCTCTAATGTTTTTGAATGACAGGCAGATCCTGTTGAAGCGCTAATACCAAATTTATCTAATTTTAAAACCAATGCTTCGCCTTCAATATCTAAAAAAATAATATTTATATTATTAGGCAATCTAATTTTTGGATGGCCATTTAAAAATGTTTTTTCTATTTTTAAAATATTTTTAATAGCATAATCTCTAATTTTTATTAATCTTTTGCTTTCTTTGTCTTTTTCTTTTTGCGCTAATTCCAATGCTTTTGCCAAACCTATCCATCCGGAAACATTTTCTGTGCCTGAACGCAAATTATTTTCTTGTCCTCCGCCAAAAATTAAAGGTTCAATTAAGGTATTTTCTTTTATGTATAAAAGTCCGCTTGCTTTTGGCCCATAAATTTTACTTGCATTAAGAGTTAATAAATCAACTCCTAGTTTTTTTGGTCTAATATCTAAATATCCTGCTGCTTGGCAAGCATCTGTATGAAATAAAGGAAAATTTTTTCTTTTTTTATTTTGATAATCTTTGATTATTTTTGAAATTTTTTCTATTGGCTGAATTGTGCCGATTTCATTATTAGCATACATTATTGAAACTAAAATTGTATTTTCGTTTATAGCGTTTTTTAATTCGTTAATATTTATTAATCCGTCTTTATTAACATTAATATAAATTATTTCAAAGCCTTCTTTTTCTAATTGTTTCATTGAATTTAAAACGGCTGGGTGCTCGATTTTTGAGGTAATAAGACGAGGTTTTTTAAAAAACTTTTTATTAGTGCGACTAATACCAAAAAGAGCTAAATTAATAGATTCAGTACCGCCATTTGTAAAAATAATTTCTGATGATTTTACTTCTAAAATTTCAGCAATTAAATTTCTTGCTTTTTCTAAAGCGGTTTTTGCTGTTCTTCCTTCTTTATGAATTGAAGAAGGGTTTCCGAAAATTTTTTCTTCAAAAATTTTCATTGTTTCTCTCACTTCTTTTCTTATAGGAGTTGTTGCCGCATAATCTAAATAAATTCTTTTCATAATTTTTAAATTTTTTAAAACGTGAATTTTCTTAAAAGAAATATAATATCTAATATAATCCAATATTCATTATAGTAAATATTGGATAATAGAGAAAGTTTTAAAATTAAAATTTTCTAATTTTTTATATTTTAAAACCTTGATTTATTTCTTCAATAAGATAAAATAATTTAATAATAAATTAAAATTTATGGCAAATTCAGACAATTCAAACGCAAGATTAAAATATATCGGGCCAAAAGATTTGGGTAATTTAATTTTACCGACTTTTTGCCCACGATGTTTTTGGTATGAAAGGCATTATGGCCCTTTTCCTGCTAGATTTCCCGGGATTTTTACTGTTTTAGATGGGGTAAGCAAAAAAAGCGTTTATCGTTCTTTTCAAACAAGAAAAAAACTGCCGGATTGGCTTAACCTTCCTTCTGTAAAAAGAAGAGTATTATTAGATGAGATTGGAGCTGTTCAGAATTTTCAGAACAGAAAATATCTTATTGCTTTACATAAAAGAAGCGGATGGTATTTAAGAGGAGCGCCAGATAGTGTTTTTGAACTAGAAAATGGGACTCTTCATATAGTTGATTTTAAAACAGCGAGATTTACCTCAAAACAAGATGAATTATATCCTTTATACGAAGTCCAATTAAATGGTTATTTATTATTATCAAGCAAATATCCTGTTTCAAAACTTTCTTTAGTTTATTGCGAGCCTAAACAAGAGCTTAAAGATGATATTAAATTTAATTTAGAATTTGAAGCAAAAATAGTTGATGTTGATTTAAAACCAAATATAATTCCTGAACTTTTAATGAAAGCAAGAGAAATTGTTGATTTAGAAAAACCGCCAGAAGCAATTCCTAATTGTCATGGTACTTGCTATTATATAGATAAAATAATTGATAATGAAGTAAAGAAAAAAGAGAGTTAATATCTCTCTTTTTTAAATTTTATTTGTTTGTATCTACTCGTTTAACATACTCTCCTGTTTCGGTGTTTATTTCAATAATATCGTTTTCATTTATAAATAAAGGCACATTTATTTCAGCTCCTGTTTCTAAAATAACGGTTTTAACTCCTCCTTGGGCTCTGTCGCCTTTAATTCCAGGAGGAGATTGAACTACCTTTAACTGGACTTTTATTGGAAGATTAATATTTATTATTTTACCTTCAAAGAAGATACCTTCAACTATTTGATTTGGTTTTAAGAATTTTGCTGATTCGCCAATTTGCTCTTTTGTTAATTCAAATCTGTTTTTAGGATTTGATTCTTCGCAAAAAACATATTTATCTCTATGAGAATATAAAAATTTTGCTTTAATTTTTTCAACTTCTGCTTCTTTAAAAACATCTCCTTGGTGAAAATTTTTTTCAATAACATTTCCTGTTATTAAATTTTTTATTTTTGTCTGAACTATCGCTCTTCCTTGTGCTTTTTTTATAGGAAAAAACTCCAATACTTCGTATGGCTCATTTTCAAAAATAAATTTTACGCCTTTTCTTAAATCGTGATGAGTAAGCATATTTTTATTATATTTTTATTTTAATACTTCGCCAATAATTTTAGGATATCCATTTAAAAATTCTTTTGCTGTCATTTTCTTTTTTCCCTCTAATTGAATTATTTCTATTTTAAAATAATTTTCTTTTGTAGCAACTAAAATTTCTTTTTCAGGAGAAGCAACTACTTTTCCATAAGGATAATCTATCTCAACAGGCAGTATTTTAACTGAAGATTTTAAAATTTTCAAGACCTTATCATTCCAAAAAGAATAACTTTGAGGCCAGACTTCAAAAGCCCTTATTTGTCTTTCAATTTCCTCAGCTTTTTTGCTCCATTTTATATGACCATCTTCTTTTTTTAAAATTTTTGTATAGGTTGCTTCTTTTTCATTCTGAGGCGTTAATTTTATTTTTTTTGATAATATTTTTGGAATGTTTTCTAAAAGTAGCTCTGCTCCAAGTTTTGCTAATTCTTTGGAAAGTTTTTGATAAGTAATTTTTTTATCTTTAATTTCAAATTCTTTTTGAGATAAAATAGGACCATGATCTATTTTTTCATCCATTAAATAAATAGTTACGCCTGTTTTTTCTTCTCCATTTAAAATGGTATATTGAATTGGGCTTGCTCCTCTGTATTTTGGCAAAAGAGAAGGGTGAATATTAAAACTTTTATATTTTGGTATTTCTAAAATTTCTTTTGGGATTATCTGTTTGTAAGCAGCAACAATCATTAAATCTGGTTTTATTTCTTTAATCTCTTCTTTTGTTTCTTCTATCTTTTTTGGCTGTTTTATTGGAATATTATATTTTAAAGCAATTTGTTTTACCGGAGAAGGGGAGAGTATCTGTTTTCTTCCAACAGGTTTATCTAAAGAGGTGATAACTAAACAAGGCTTAAATTTTGTTTTTGAAAGCTCTTCTAAAATAATTGCTCCAAATTCTGGAGTGCCGACAAAAATAATTTTTGGGTTTATTTTATTCATTGATTTTTATTATTTTACAATTCTCCATTCTATTTCATCTTTGTTTCCAGCAAATTCAAGCCAGTTTCCATCTTTATCAATAACATACCATTTTCTTTTTGTTTCTGACCAGATCATGGGATTATTTTTATAAAAAGGTTTTTTCACGATTTCTTTTGGTTTTAATCTATCAAGTTCTAACCATTTTTTAAAAACTGTTTCAATGGCATAATCTAAATTTCTTGAATTTGCCCATTCTGCCACTTTATCTATTGCTTCTTTTGCTTTTTCCAATGATCCAGAAAGTTCAAGTAATTGCTTTGCTGGTTTTGTAAATCTCGAATAGATTATTTCTCTTTTTTTTGCGCTTTGCTTTAATTCAGAAAGAGAAATATTTTTTGTTTTAAAATAATGAGCAATAATTGCCCTAATAGCTGTTTTTTCTTTTAATTCATTATAATATTTAATTTCTCCTTTTTTTAAATATTCTTCTATTTTTTTAGCAATGCTTTCTCCAACGCCTTCAATATTTTTAAGCCCCTTTAATCCTTTTTCTTTATAAATTTTTTCAATATCTTCTGTTAAATTTTCTATAGATTGAGCCGCTTTTTTATATGCTTTTGGTTTAAATGGCACGCTGTTTATTTCAAGCATTTCTTCTATTTCGTACAAGATTTTTGCAATTTTTTGATTAGTATTATCACCAGACATTTTATTTTTCATTATTCCTTTAATTTTAAACATTTTTATGATAAAATTCAATTAAAATTAAAAAATTTATTTTATGAGAGAAAAACATCGAATTTTCATTGCAATAAATTTGCCAGAAAAAATAAAAGAAAAATTAATCAGCTATCAAAGACAATGGCAAGAATTACCAGTAAAATGGACGAAAAAAGATAATCTTCATATTACTCTTTTTTTTCTTGGCCATGTGGATAATGATGAAGTTTTAAAAATTATAAATATTTTAAAAGAAGAGGTTTTAAAATTTGAGCCATTTTTTTTAAAATTAAAAAAAATATCTTATGTACCAACAAGAAACAATCCAAAAATGATTTGGGCGATAGGGGAGAATTCAGAAAAATTAATTGCTTTAAAAAATGATATTGAAAAGGCTTTAATAGAAAAGACAGATTTTTCACCAGAAAAAAGAAAATTTTCTTTTCATATAACTTTGGGAAGAATAAAACAATGGGAGTTTAGAAGAATAGAACCGGAGGAAGTGCCTGAGATTGATGAGGAAATAAATTTAAACTTTGAAGTAAAATCGATTGAACTTATGGAAAGCAAATTAAAAAGAAGTGGTCCTCAATATATTATGCTTGAAAGTTTTAAACTAGAAAAGAAAAATTAAAATATATAAAAGTTTTTAAAAATAAAAAGAGAGCAAAGATTTTAAAATTTCTTTGCTCTCACAACTTAAAAACAAACTAACAAAGGATTTTTTCCATTCTATCTATTGCTTCTTGAATCTGATTTTTCGTGACAGAGGCAAAGGACAAGCGAATATAGTTATTATATTTTCCAAAAGCAGTGCCAGGAGTAACAGCTATTCCTGCTTCTTTCAAGAGCCGATTAGATATTTCAATCGAATTTCCGTATTTAGAAACATCTGCAAAAATATAAAATGCTCCTTCTGGCTTAGGGTAAGAAATCCCTTTTTTATCTAGCCAGTTCATTAATTCTTTTCGTCTATCATCCAATTCGTTAATCATCTCTTCTATGTGAGATTGATCTCCTTGAAGAGCAGCAAGCGCTGCTTTTTGAGAAAGAGAGCATGGACAACCAACTCCCATTTCTAGATAAGTGGTTATTTTTTTAACTACTTCTTCTGGTCCTGTTAGATATCCGATTCTTAAACCTGTCATTCTATAAGTTTTAGAAAAGGATCTTATAGTGATTGTTTGATTCTCTCTTCCTTTTAAGGAAGCAAAACTCACATAATTTTTATTATCATATATTATTCGATGATAACATTCATCAACAATCACCCAAATATTAGGAGGAAATTCTTTAAATTCTTCCCAATCCCAAATTTTACCTGTGGGATTGTTTGGAGAATTTAAGATTATTGCTTTAGTATTTTCGGTGATTGCGCTTTTAAACATATAACTTTTTAACTGAAAATTATCTCTTTCTGTACAAAGCAATTGTGGATATCCTCCGTAACTTAAAACCATATCAACAAAAGATGGATAATAAGGAGATGGAACAATAACTTCTTCTCCCTCATTAATTAGCGCCCATAAAACAGCATTAATTAAAATTTTTGAACCGCTGGAAACAATAGTATTTTCAATAGTTGCATTAATGCCGCTTTTTCGAAAATTTTCAGCGCATGCTTCTCTTAAAGATGAGATTCCTGCTGCATCTGTATATTTAGTGAAACCACTATCCAAACCATTTGTTATTGCTTTTTTGATATGATAAGGAAGTTCAAAATTTGGATCTCCAATCGCAAAAGAAATAATTTCTTTTTCCTTGCCAGCGGCAAGTTCTAAAATAGAAATATTATTTGCTTTTTTATTCACCTCGTGTATCAGAGATGAACTTATTCTATCTGTTCTTTTAGCCATTCTTAATCTCATATCTTAATCCTTTCTTAGTTAGAGTTAAAATTATTTTAAAGAACAAAATATATTTATAATCTATCACACTCTTTTAAAAAGTCAAATTTTGGTTTTAAGTTGATTATCGATTTCTTGAGCAGATTTTAGAAATTTTTTTCTCCAAAATTTAGCATATTTATTGTAGGTTTGCATATCTTTAAATAATTGTAAGCTGTCATTTTTAACATTTTTGTAAACCTCGCTTAATTTTTCATAACCTAATGTTTTTATTTTGACATTAGGAATTTCCATTTTTTCCATTGTTCTTCCAATAAAATGAACTAAACATAAAGAAAGAGCACTTTCTTTATCATGCTCTTTTGGGCTCATTTGAATAATTTTTAATTCTAATTTTTTAAAAATATCTAAAACTTTTTTATAATTTTTCTTTTTAATTCTTAGTGGCCAAAAAACCATTTGTAGATTTTTTAAACCATATTTTCCGCTATCTGGCCCAAACATTGGATGAGAAGCAATAATTTCTATATCAATGGGAAGATATTTTTTCATTAATTTTGAAGGATATTCTTTAACAGATAGGGTATCCATAATAATAGCTTCTTTTTTCACTTTATTTTTTATTTCTTTTAATAAATTATCTATTTCTGAAATAGGCACACACAAAATAATAAGGTCTTGTTGACAAACCTCATCTAAATTTTTAAAGGAAACTCCAATTTTTTTAGCGATTTTTGATTTATCTAATTTATCAGAAACAAGTATCTTTTCATTTGAGATATTTTTTAAAGATTTTGCCAAAAAAGCGCCAAATCTGCCAAAACCAATAATGCCAATTGTCATAATTTTTTAACTGCTAAAAATGTGGTAAAATTAAATTTTAAATCTTGAATTTCTGGTTCTAAAATTTTTAAATTATACAACTTTGCGCAATTTATAGGAGCAATTATAGCCGTATCAGAAGATAGCTTTCCTAATGATAAATCCTTTGCTGCCTCAGCTGTATCTGACCATTCAATTAATTCAACATTAGGCCATTTTCTTTTTAAGTACATTCGGCATTGCCTTAAAGCTTGAGGATGGGAAGCGATTTTTTTAATATCTTTTTTTGAGATGTTTGGTTTTACTAAAAGATTTTGCCTAACATCAATTTCAAAAAAACGCTCAATTTTAAAATTATGTTTTGACATTGCATTAACTGCTTCGTAAACAATGCCTCCGTTTGAGTTTTCAATTGGAAAAATTCCTAAATTAATTTTTCCTTTATCTAAATTTTTGAGCACGTTTTCTGCATTAATTAAATATTTAATTTTAAAATTTTCTATATTAAATTTTTGAGCATAAAAAATAGCTGCTTCTTCTGAAAAACTTCCTTTTCCGCCTGAAACGCCAATAATTATCTGCTTATTATTTTTCTTATCCTTTTTTTCTTTTATATTTTTGGTTTTCATATATTATATGATTATTATGTTATGTTAATTTATTATATAATAAAACAAAGATTTAAAATAATCAAAAAATTTATGAAAAAACATATTCATTTTATAGGCATAGGGGGAATTGGTGTTTCGGCTTTAGCGCAATATTATTTATCTTTGGGTTTTAAGGTTTCTGGTTCTGATTTAAATTCTTCAGAAATTACTGAATTATTAAAAAAGAAAGGAGCAGAAATTTTTATAGGCCCTCATTTTGAAAAAAATATTAAAGAACCTATTGATATGGTAATTTATAGTCCAGCTGTAAAAAAAAATAATCCAGAATTAAAAAAAGCAAAAGAGATTCAGAGAAGAAATTCTCATTTAAAAATATTAAGCTATCCGCAAGCATTAGGGGAATTAACAAAAAAATATTTTACAATTGCTATTTCTGGCACCCATGGAAAAAGCACAACAACAGCAATGACTTCTTTAATTTTAGAAAAAGCAGGATTTGATCCCACAGTTATTATTGGCACTAAATTAAAAGAATTTGATAATTCTAATTTTCGTTTAGGAAAAAGCAAGTATTTAATAATTGAAGCAGATGAATGGCAAGCATCTTTTTTAAACTATTGGCCTCAAATTATAGTTATTACAAATATTGAAAAAGAGCATTTAGATTATTATAAAAATTTAAAACAGATACTTGAAACATATAAAAAATATATAAAACATTTACCTAAAAATGGATTTTTAATCATTAATAAAGATGATAAAAATATTAAAAAGATAATTTCAGAATTTAAAGATTATATTTTTTTTATTAAAGAAGTTTCAATAAAGGATAAAGAAGCAGAGAAAATAGAAGAAATATTAAAAGTGCCGGGAAAGCATAATGTTTTTAATGCTTTATGCGCTTTATCTGTCGCAAGAATTTTAAATATTTCTGATGAAATTTCGTTTAAGGCTTTATCAAAATACAAAGGAGCGTGGCGAAGGTTTGAAGAGAAAAAAATAAAAATAAATAAAAAAAATATTAATGTAATTTTTGATTACGCTCATCATCCAACAGAAATAAATGCAACTTTAAAGGCTACGAGAGAAAAGTTTAAAAATAAAAGAATTGTTTGTATTTTTCAACCGCACCAATACCAAAGAACTTATTATTTATTTAATGATTTTGTAAAAGTTTTTAAAGAAGCAAAAATTGATAAAATCATAATTACTGATATTTATGATGTGGCGGGGAGAGAAAAAATTAATATAAAAGAAAAAATAAATTCAGAAAAATTAGTAAAAAAAATAAATAAAAAAACAGTGATTTATCTGCCAAAAAATAAAATTTTAAATTATTTAGAAAAAAATTTAAATAAAAATGATATTTTAATAATTATGGGCGCAGGAGATATTTATCAGTTTTTCAATAAATCTATTTTATAATTATCTCTTTACCTTTTTAAGAATTTATGGTATTATTTTTTTATTGATTTTTATAGCACTTTAACAATTTAACCAAAAGAAGGAGTAAGATATGAGCCCATTGATAATTAAAAAAGAAGAAACAGCAAGAAGAATAAGAGTTGTTATTTTAAAAATAGGAAGAATGGAAAAGGTAGATATTTTAGGTTTAAGAGTAAAAAATATAGTTAATGAAAGTATTTTCTTAAACTGTTATAAAAATACTTTTGTTAACAAAATTATTGATTTTACTTTGAGTGATTTAAGTATTCATAAACCAACAGCAATAGTTTATGTTGTTTCTGGATTGGAAAAAAGAGGAAATTTATTAAAATCTCCTTTATTTCCTTTATTAAAAGGTGTAGATTTAGTAGAATTAACTGCTAAAATAAGCAAAATAAAAACTTTTGCTTTAAACGAATTAGATTGCGCTGCGAGAGGAATTTCAGTTTCCTCTCCTAAAGAAGATTTTTTTACCCTTGTAAATTGGGACGATTATTTTTCTTTTAAAAATTATGAAAAAGGAAGAATTGTAAATTTTAAAGAAGGCGGTCATATAAAATTTGATTTTTCTTTTTTTGCTCCTTTATGCGAGTGTGGAGAAAGAGGATGTATTAACGCAATCATTCAGGGTCAAAACATTGAAAGAAGGATTATTGAAGAAGCTAAAACTATTGGTATTAAAATACCAATCCATAAAAGTCCTATTGATTTTTTATTAAGTGAATACGAAAAATCGGATAATTGGGCTATTGGTTTTTTAAACTCAATAGGTATTATATTGGGAGATTTTTTAGGGAATATAGAAAAAGTGTTTTTTTCTCCATTAATTATATGGAGAGGAAATTTAGCTAAAAAATTTTTGCATATAATTGAATGTTTGCTTAAAGATAAAATTAATGAAGAAGTCAATTTTAAATTTACTCCATTTGATAATGATCATGATACAATTATAGGAGTAAATAGCCTTTTTGATTCTAAGGGTAATCCTATTCAAGAAATTTAATTTTATAGCTCCATCAATTTTGATGGAGCTTTTTTAATGAAAATTTTAAAATTTGACAAAAAACAAGAAAAATAAGAAAATAAAATAAAAGTCGGTTTTAAAATTAAATTATAAATTAATTTTTAAAATTATGTTATCTTCTTTTTTATGGGTATTGGCGATAGTTATCCTTGTCGGTATAGTTTATTTATTAACAAGAGAGAAAAAAAATAAGTCAGAGCCTCCAAAAGAACCGCCAGCTAATGAATAAAATATTTTAAAATCTTGTCCCGTTAATACGGGACAAGATTTTTTATACTTGTATTATATTAAAACCTTTATTATAATTTAGTTATAATTAAATAATTTTTAAAAAATGAAAAGAATATTAAGCAATGAAACAATAAATTATATTGGAAAAGAAGTAAAAGTTTGCGGCTGGGTTAATTCTATTAGAGTGCATGGAAAAATTATTTTTATTGATTTAAGGGATATAAGCGGTATTTTACAAGTGGTTTTTGATTATAAGAATCAAGAAATTTATAAAATTGCCGAAAAAGTAAAGCCAGAATCAGTAATTGAATTAAAAGGAATTATTAATGAGCGTCCAAAAAATATGATAAATTTGAAAATTAAAACAGGAGAAGTGGAACTTTTAGCAAAAGAAATAAAAATTTTATCAAAAGCAGAAACATTACCTTTTTCTGTAGAAGGAGATGGTTATGATATAAATGAGGAAAAAAGAATGAAATATAGATATTTGGATTTAAGAAGAGAAAGAATGAAAAGAAATTTAAAAACTCGTTTTGAAGTTATTTCTTTTATGAGAGATTTTTTAAAAAAAGAAGGCTTTATCGAAGTTGAAACCCCGATTTTAACAAAATCAACGCCTGAAGGCGCCCGCGATTTTTTAGTGCCGTCTCGTTTGGAAAAAGGAAAGTTTTATGCTCTTCCTCAATCTCCTCAGCAATATAAACAATTACTTATGGTTGCCGGATTAGAAAAATATTTTCAAATTGCCAGATGTTTTAGAGATGAGGATCCGAGAGCAGATAGGCAAGCAGAATTTACTCAATTAGATATTGAAACTTCTTTTTATTCTCAAGAAGAAATTTTAGATTTAATTGAAAGATTATATATTTCTTTAGTAAAAGAATTATTTCCGGAAAAGAAAATTCAAAAAATTCCTTTTCCAAGATTAACTTATAAAGAAGTAATGGAAAAATATAATAGTGATAAGCCAGATTTAAGAATGGATAAAAACAGCAAAGATGAGCTTGCTTTTGCTTTTATTGTTGATTTTCCAATGTTTGTTTGGAGTGAAGAGGAAAAAAGATGGGATGCTGTTCATCATCCTTTTACTCGGCCTCAAACCGATAATATAAAAGAAATTAAAAAAAATCCTGAAAATATTTTAGCTTATCAATATGATTTTGTTTTAAATGGTTATGAAATTGGAGGAGGAAGCTTAAGAACATATAATCCCGAAGTTTTAGAAGCAGTTTTTGAAGTAATGGGACATAAAAAAGATGAAATTAAAGAAAAATTTGGTCATTTACTTAAAGCTTTTGAATATGGTGTGCCTCCTCATGGAGGGATTGCTCCGGGAATAGATAGATTTTTATCAATTGTTTTAAATGAACCGAATATTAGAGAAGTGATTGCTTTTCCTAAAACAGGGGATAGCAGAGATTTAATGATGGGTGCTCCTGATAAAGTTGATGAGAAACAATTAAAAGAATTAGGATTAGAAATAAAAGGTATAAAAGATAAAGATAAAAAAGACAAAAAAAAGAAAGAAAAAAAATAAATAATGAAAAAAATAAAAATTTTTTCATTAATCCTTTTGGTGGGAATTGGGATAGTTTTTTTTGCAAATAGTGAAAAAAACTACTTTAAATTTTCATCTATTCTTACCGCTCAAATAAGCGATGTTTTTAATAAAAATTTAGAAAAAAACGAAAACCTAAAAACGGAAAATCAAGAAAAAAATAATATTGAAAGCAGTATGCCAGAAATTAATGCTGAATCTGCTATTTCTGTCTTATTATTAAACAATGGCGAAAAAAAAATTCTTTACCAGAAAAATATAAATGAAAGATTGTCGATTGCAAGTTTAACCAAGCTTTTTACTGTAGATGTTTTTATTGAAAATTTTGATATTAATCAATTAGTCAAAATTTCAAAAAAAGCTGTTGATCAAGAAGGAATACTTGGAGAATATAAGGAAGGAGAAGTTTTTAAAGCAAAAGATTTAATTTTTTCTTCTTTATTAGAATCAAGCAATGACGCTGTTTATGCTTTAGCTGAGAAAGCGGGTTCAGTAGATTATTTTGTGGGTTTTATGAATTTAAAGGCGAAAAGATTAAATTTAAATGATACTTATTTTATAAACCCTACAGGACTTGAAGAAAATAATAATTCATTATTTAATTATTCTACTGCAAATGATTTATCAAAATTTGTAATTTATTTAATAAAAAATAATCCTTTAATTTTAGAAATTATTTCAAAAAATAATTATGATATTTTTTCAGCGAATGGAAATTTCCATCATAAAGCAATAAATACTAATAAATTTTTAGAATCTCCTTATTTTTTTGAAAATTTTAAACTAATTGGAGGAAAAACCGGATTAGAAGAAAAAGCAGGGGAGTGCTTACTTTTAATTTTTGAAGATGAAAATAATAATTATTTAATTAATATTGTTTTAAATGCAGATAATCGTTTTGAAGAAAGTTTAAAATTATTTAATAAATCAAAAGAAGAATACAATAAGATTTTTAAGTTAGAATAAATATGTCTTTACTTGCTTTAAATGTTATTAAAATTTTTGTTTTAGGATCATTCAGTTTTTTATTTGCTTTTTTAATTACTCCATTTTTAACAAAAATTTTATACAAATATAAATTATGGAAGAAGGAGGTAAGACAAAAATCAATTGATGGAAAAGATATTCCTGTTTTTCAGAAATTTCATTCTGACAAAGAAACAAAAGTGCCTCGATTTGGAGGATTAATTATTTGGATTACAGTTTTGTTTACTTCTATATTTTTCTTTTTTTTAGCTCAATTTACTAATATTCCTTTTTTAAAAAAATTAAATTTTTTAAGCCGTTCTCAGACATGGTTGCCGATTTTTGCTTTAATATCTGCTTCTTTGGTAGGTCTTGTAGATGATATTTTTCAGGTTTTCGGAAAAGGAAAATATATTGGCGGAGGATTAAAATTAAAATATAGAATTTTTTTAGTTGCTCTTATTGGCCTTGTCGGAGGATGGTGGTTTTATTTTAAGTTAGGTTTCGATTATATTCATATTCCAGGCAATGGAGATATATATATTGGTATTTTATATATTCCTTTATTTGTAATTGTAATGTTAGCAACTTATAGCGGAGGAGTAATTGATGGATTAGACGGGTTAGCTGGCGGCACCTTTGCTTCAATTTTTGCCGCTTTTGCTGGGATTGCTTTAGCAAGAAATCAAATTGATTTATCTGCTTTTTGTCTAACAATTGTTGGTTCTCTTTTGGCGTTTTTATGGTTTAATATTCCTCCAGCGAGATTTTATATGGGCGAAACAGGAATTATGGGCTTGTGTTGCGCTTTGACTGTTGTTGCCTTTTTAACTGATTCAGTATTGGTTTTACCAATAATTGCTTTTATGTTGGTTGTTGAATCAGCTTCAGTTATAATTCAGGTAATTTCTAAAAAGTTTTTTAAGAAAAAAGTTTTTTTAGCTGCTCCTATTCATCACCATTTTGAAGCAAAAGGATGGCCTCATTATAAAGTAACAATGAGATTCTGGATTATTAGTGTAGTTATGGCTATTATTGGTTTAACAATTAGGTTATTAGGTTAAAATATGATTGGGGTTTTTGATTCTGGCGTTGGGGGGTTAACAGTAGTAAAAGAAATTTTTAAATATTTTCCCCAAGAGAAAGTTTTTTATTTTGGAGATACTTTACATTTGCCCTATGGAACAAAAAGCGAAAAAACTATTAAAAATTACTCAGAAAAAATTGTTTCCTGGTTTCAAAAAGAAAATATAAATTTAATAATTATTGCCTGCAATACTGCTTCAAGCTGGGCTGAAGAATATCTGAAAAATAAATTTAAAGATATTTATATTTTTGGAATGATAGAGCCAACAGTAAAAGAAGTAGCTAGAATTTATAAAGATAAAAAAATTAAAAAAATTGGTGTAATCGGAACTTCTGGAACAATAAAAAGTAGAGTTTATGAAAAAAAATTACTAGAAATAAATAAAAATTTTAAAATCTATTCTAAATCCTGCCCCTTATTTGTTTCTTTAATTGAAGAAGGTTTAATCAAAGATAAAATAACAAAAGAAGTTGCTTTAAAATATCTTAAACCACTAAAAGAAAAAAATATTGATGCTTTAATTTTAGGTTGCACTCATTACCCCTTGATTAAAGATTTAATTTATGAAATTTTAGGGGAGAATATTTTAATTATAAATCCAGCTGAAGCATTAATAAGAGAATTAAAATTATTTTTTGAAAATAATAAACAAATAAAAAATAAAAAAGAAAAAAATCATAAATTTTTCTTTTCTGATGTTCCTTATAATTTTGAAAAAATAAAAAATTTTTGTTTTAATAAAAAAATTAATATTAATTTTGAAATTAAAAACCCTTTTAATGAAAAAATTATTTAAAAATAAAAAAGTTTTGATTATGGGTTTGGGTCTTCATGGCGGGGGAGTTGGGGTGGCAAAATTTTTTTGTAAAAATGGCGCTAAGGTAACAATCACTGACCTTAAAACAAAAAATGAACTAAAAGAATCTATTTCAAAGCTTAAAAATTATAAAATAAACTATGTTTTAGGAAAACATCGGGAAAAAGATTTTATAAATAGCGATCTTATAATCAAAAATCCAGACGTTAGAAAAGATTCTTATTATTTAAAAATTGCTCAAAAACACAATATTTTAATTGAAACAGATATAACCTTATTTTTTAAATTATGTAAATCTAAAATTATTGGAATTACAGGCACAAAAGGAAAATCAACAGCAGCAACTTTAATTTATCAATTTTTAAAAGAAAAATATCCCGTGATTTTAGCAGGAAATATTGGTGTTTCTCCTTTAAGCATTTTATCAAAAACAAAAAAAGAAACTCTTGTTGTATTAGAACTTTCAAGTTTTGAATTAGAGGATTTAAAACAAAGTCCGCAAATAGCAATAATAACAAATCTTTTTCCAGATCATTTAAATAGGTATAAAAGTTTTAAAGATTATGTAAACAGCAAAAAAGCAATTTTTAAATATCAAACAAAAGATGATGTTTTATTTTTAAATTATGACGATCCCTTAGTTAGAAATTTAAAAAAAGAAACAAAAGGGAAAGTTTATTTTTATAAAGGAAATAGTATTGATGCGGCTATTGCTGTTGCTAAATATTTTAAAATTCCTAAAAAAAATATAAAAAAAGTACTTTCAAATTTTAAAGGCATTCCTCATCGTCAGCAATTTATAGGAATTAAAAGAGGAGTAAAATATTTTAATGATAGCGCAGCAACAAATCCTGAATCTGTGATTTTAGCAATAAAAAATTTAAAAAATAAATTTAAAAAATCAAAAATTATTCTTATCGCCGGCGGAGTTGATAAAAATTTAAATTATTCTAATCTTGTTTCCGAGATTAATAAAAATATTTCTGATTTAATACTTTTTCCAGGAAGCGCTTCTTTAAAAATTAAAAAAGAATTAAAAAAAGAAATAAATTTATTTTTAGCGAATTCAATGGAAGAAGCAGTAAAAAAAGCAAGTTCTGTGGCAAAAAAGGGAGATATAGTATTATTATCTCCTGGGGCAGCAAGTTTTAATTTATTCAAAAACGAATTTGACAGAGGAGATCAATTTATTAAATATGTAAAAAAATTAAATGATTAATAAAGAGTCCAGTTCTCATATTGATTATGTTTTACTTTTAACAATAGGAATGTTATTGCTTACAGGTATTTTAATTTTGGCAGATGTTTCAGCTGTTTTATCTCAGGAAAAATTTGGAAAGCCAACTTATTATTTGCTTCATCAACTTTTTTATGGAATTATTCCTGGATTAATAATCGGTTTTATTGCTTATAAGATTAATTTATTTTTTATTAAAAAATATTCTTGGATTTTTGTTTTTTTTACACTCGTTATAATGAGTTTTGTTTTTCTTCCTAAGATGGGAGTAACTTCTGGAGGGGCAACAAGATGGTTAAATTTTGGTTTTTTTACTTTTCAGCCATCAGAGATTTTAAAGCTCACATTTATTATTTATCTTTCAACCTGGTTATCAAAAAGAATTGAAATAACAAAAAAAACCAAAAGTTCTAAAAAATATAAAAAACCAAAAACATGGGTAAAGGTTTTTATTCCTTTTCTTGCAATTATGGGAGTAATTATTATTTTATTGACTCTCCAAAGAAATTTAAGCACTTTAATGGTAATTCTAATAACAGGCGGATTAATTTATTTTTCTGCTTCAACTCCTCTAATTCAAATAATTATTATTTTTTTAATAATTTTATTAGTTGCTTTATTATTAATTAAATTTTTTCCTTATCGTTTAAATAGGGTTATGCTTTTATTGGACCCTTTAAAGGATCCAATGGGTTTAGGATATCAGTTAAAACAATCTTTGATTGCTGTTGGATCTGGCGGAATTTTAGGACTTGGTTTAGGAAATTCATATCAAAAATTTGGTTATGTTCCTCAAGTAATTTCTGATTCAATTTTTGCTATTTTTGCTGAAGAGACAGGTTTTATTGGCGCTTCACTTTTAGTTTTTTTATTTTTATTTTTTTTATGGCGATGTTTGTATTTAGCAAAAAAAACCAATGATCTTTTTTCTCGATTTTATATTATAGGATTTTCAAGCTGGATTTGCATTCAAGCATTTATTAATATTGGAGCAATGATAGGAATTGTTCCTTTGACAGGAATTCCTTTACCTTTTATAGGATATGGTGGTTCTCATATTCTTGTCGAGTTAATTGGAGCTGGAATATTATTAAATATTTCCAAATCAATAAAAAATTAGTATAATAAAAAGATTAAATATTTTTATCTAAAAAATTTTAAAAATTAAAATGAAACAAAAAATAAATATTGTAAAAGTAAAAAATGTAAAAATAGGGGAGGGTTTTTGTGTAATTGCTGGCCCTTGCGCTGTTGAATCAGAAGAACAATTATTTAAAACAGCAAAGTTAATTAAAAAAAATATTAATATTTTAAGAGGCGGGGCTTATAAACCAAGAAGCTTCCCAGATAAATTTCAGGGTTTAAAAGAAGAGGGTCTTATTATTTTAAAAAAAGTTTCAGAAAAATTAAATATTCCGACAGTAACAGAAGTTTTAGATGTCAGAGATGTTGCTCTTATATCTGAATTTTCTGATATGTTGCAGATCGGCGCTCGAAATATGGCTAATTATTCTCTTTTAAAAGAAGTAGGAAAGACAAGAAAACCAGTTTTATTAAAAAGAGGTTTTGGAGCAAAAATTGATGAATTATTGGGAGCAGCAGAATATATTTTATCAGAAGGAAATAATCAAATTGTTTTATGTGAAAGAGGGATAAGAACATTTGAAACAAGTTTGCGTTTTACTTTGGATTTTGCAGGCGCAATTTATTTAAAACAAAAAACAAATTTTCCAGTAATTATTGATCCTTCTCATGCAACAGGAAATCCTTCTTTAATTAAGCCATTAGTTAAAGCAGGTATTGCTGCCGGGCTTGATGGAGTTATGGTTGAAGTTCACTATAATCCCAAAATTGCTAAATGTGATGCATTTCAAGCCTTAACACCAAAAGAATTTAATGAAATTTTTAAATAATTTATGAAAGAAAATAACGAAGAAAAAAAACAATTTAGAATTTCTCCTTCAAAAATAGGAGATTTAATTAATTGTCCAAGATGTTTATGGCTTTATTATCGCTATGGAATTGAAAGACCAGAAGGAATTTTTCCAAGTTTACCTAATGGAATGGATGGAGTTTTTAAAAAATATTTTGATTCATATCGAGCCGTTGATAGAACGCCTCCAGAAATTTTAGGAAAAATCGAAGGAAAACTATTTAAAGATACTGAAAAATTAAATATGTGGAGGACAAGAACAAATGGATTAAAAGCAGAATTTAAAGAATTTAATATTTTATTAAAAGGGCTAATTGATGATTTATTGGTTACTGATGATAATAAATATATTCCTTTTGATTTTAAAACAAGAGGTTATCCAATAAAAGAAAACAGCCATTCTTATTATAAAACTCAACTTGATTTGTATGCTTTATTATTTGAAAAAAATAATATGGAGCCTGCGGATTATGGATATCTTCTTTTCTTTTCTCCCGTAAATTATAGTCGTAATCTAGCAAAATTTAAAACAGAATTGGTTAAAGTTGATGTAAATCCTCAAAGAGGATATGAAGTTTTAAAAAAAACTTATCAAATTATTACCAGCGAATTGCCACTGCCTTCAGATGATTGTCAATATTGTAAATATAGGAATTTAAAAGAAGATTTTTAAAAAGAAAAAGAATCGTAGCAAGATTATGAAAAATAAAGAAATTCAAAAAGAAATAAATTGGTTATTAAAAGAAAAATATAATGGGAAGCCAGATAAAAATTTTTATAACGATATTAAAAAATTAAAAAAAGGAGAACCGCTTGATTATTTGATTGGTTTCACTGAATTTTTGGGAACAAAAATTAATCTTTCTTTAAAGCCTTTTATTCCTGAAAACGAAACAGAATTTTGGGTTGAAAAAGCAATTGACGATATTAAAAAAGAAAATAGCAAAGCAAAAAAAATAAAAATTTTAGATATATTTGCTGGTTCGGGAGCAATTGGAATCTCTATTTTAAAAAATATTAAAAATTCAAAAGT
This sequence comes from bacterium, assembly GCA_029553225.1. GTDB lineage: Bacteria > Patescibacteriota > Minisyncoccia > Minisyncoccales > GWA2-38-27 > JAKPCP01. The sequence goes on from JAKPCP010000002.1 coordinate 21,387, forward strand.
TGATTTTGCTGAATTAGAAAAAAAATCACTAGAGCAAATTAAAATTAATACTAAAATTAATAAAATTAATAAAAATCGGTACAAAATAATTAAATCTGATATTTTTAAAAATATAAAAGGAAAGTATAATTATATTTTTGCTAATCCTCCTTATATTGCCATAAAAAGAAAAAATAAAGTTGAAAAATCAGTTTTAAAATACGAACCAAAAAGCGCTTTATTTGGAGGAGAAGATGGATTGTATTTTATTAAAAAATTTTTAAAAGAAGCTAAATTTCATTTAGAAAACAATGGAAAAATTTATATGGAATTTGATTCTTTTCAAAAAA
>JAKPCP010000051.1 GCA_029553225.1 bacterium
TTATGTTCCACTAAGGTTCATATCAGAATCAATTGGTGGATTTGTAATATGGGAAGGAAATGAGAAAAAAGTTATGATAACTTTATATGATACCTCTCTTACAATGTGGGTTGATAAATTAAATTATTATGTTAATTCTATTCCTTATTTGATGGATTCTCCACCTCTTCTTCTTCCTCCAGGAAGAGTTTTTGTTCCAATAAGAGTAGTATCAGAATCACTTGGTGCAAATGTTTTGTGGGATGGAAATTTGAAAAAAGTAACCATAATTTATCCTAAATAAATATACTAAATTGCTTTAAATATTTATAAATTTTCTTTTTAATCTAACAAAAATTTAATAGAGAGTTTTAATTTTTCCTCTAAATCATCTGGTATAGAGTGACCCATATTTTTATTAACATTAAATAAAGTTTTAAAGCCTCTTTTCTCAATTTCGTTATTTAATTTTGAAACTACATCAAAAAAGTGGTCTTTATCTCCTGTTATAAATACGAATCTTAAATTTTCACCTATTCTTTTATCAAGAAAATCCAATATATAATTTATATCTTTAAATGCTGGTATTATTCCAATATAACCCATAAGAGGAATTAGGTTTTTTAAATAAATCTCTAAAGCAATCCTTCCACCTTGGGATGCTCCAGAAATTATAATTTTATTTTTATTGATATAATATTTATCTAAAATATCATTTGTAATTGAAATTATGTCTTTATAAGCTATTTCTGAGTTATCCCAAGAGTATCCACTAAAAGAAGTTTTTTGTGATGATTGAGGAAAAAGGATATATAAATTTTCATTTATGAATTTATGATCAAAATATTTTGAATAACTTTTTATATTTCCATCTCTTGAATGCAAGGATATTAAAATAGGGTAATTATGAGTAATATCTAAATTTTTAGGTTCTAACAAAATATATTCACTTTTTGATGTTTCTTTTGATTTTTCTTCAAATAGTTTACATTTTTCAAAAATTTCTTTAAATTCTTTACTCTCTCTAATTGTATTAAAATCCTTTTCATAAGTTAATGTATTTAAAGACCACCAAAAACCAAAAGATAGTGCCTCATTTAAAACTTTAATTGCTTCATCCTTTTTATTTAAACTACTCAATAGACAAGCTTCATAATAATATAATCTTGATAAATTTTCTAAAAAATTTTCTTTTTCTTGTCTTACTATACATAATGCTTCTTTAAAATTTCCTTCTCTATATAAATTAAAAATTTTTTCAACAATTTCTCTAAATTCCATTTTAATTTCCGAAAATTATTTTTCTTTCATATTCATAATTTTCTTTTGAATCAGAAGCATGAACAAGATTATCTGTAAGTCCAATTGCCAAATCACCTCTAATTGAACCCATCTCTCTTTCCTCAGGTTTTGTTGCACCAATTAATTTTCTCATTAGATATATTGCATTTTCCCCTTCAACCTCTATTGAAAGAATTGGACCAGAAATCATAAAATTTATTAAGTCATTAAAAAAAATTTTATCTTTATGAACTTCATAAAATCTCTTAGCCTTTTCTTTTGAAAGAAATTCAAATTTCATATTAACAATTTTAAACCCCTTCATTTCAATTCTTTTGATTATTTCGCCTACAAGGTTTCTTTTAAAAGCATCAGGTTTTAAAATTAAAAGTGTTTTTTCCATTTATTACCTCCAAATTATAAAATTTTATATATAATTGCCTTTGAATAAACAAGTGATAAAACTTCTCCACCATTATTTTCAATCAATTTCTCACACTCTTTCAAAGTTGAACCAGTTGTATAAACATCATCAACTATTAAAATTCTTTTGTCTTTAATAAAATTTTTATAATCTCTTCTTAAAGAGAAT
>JAKPCP010000061.1 GCA_029553225.1 bacterium
TTATGAATGACACTTGTATTTTTTTGAAGTGTCATAATGACACTTTAAAGTGTCACTAAATTTTAAGAGATATTGAAAATATTAAGTTATATGAAAATATAACATTAATTTATGATAAATATGTTACATTTTTATGATAAAAATGTTACATTAGATGTATGGTTTTTCATACAATTATTTGTATTTGGTTTACTATGGTTTTTATTTGTTTTAGTGTTTAAACAGAAATATTTTGATTTTTTAATAAAGAAATATAATAAAAAAAAAACAGTTCTATTTGTCAATTTACATAGAAGTAGACATAATTAAACATTATAGGAAGCTTTAAAAAACTTAATCCCATTGTTTTTTTTACTATAACTTGCCTAAAATAGTGGTTATTTTGAATATTTTTTGAAAATATAATAATATCTATGATTTTTGATTTTATATTTAACCTTGCCCTGTTTTTATACAAGTAATATAAAAATAAAGATCAAACCGCAATATTACTTTTTATCTAAAAATAATTTTATTGCCTCTTCTATCTCTTTATTTTTTCTATCCTGCTCTTTATTTATTCTATCCTGCTCTTCTAATCTTTGTTGTATTTTAATTATTTCATTGTCTATTTTTTCTAATCGCTTGTTTATTCTACTATTCACTCTATCGACTTGAAATAAGTTATTAAATAATGTCTCTTCATTGCTTACAAGTAATTTTTGCTTTAACATAGCGATTACCTCTTTTTTTAGTTTTAAAGGATTATATACATATTTTTTAAAATATGCAATAACATCACTCGATATTATTTTAAATATTTTATCCTGACTTGTAAACTGTTGTATTTTATATTTATTTTTTTTGAAATAATCTTTTTTAAATGTCACCTCCAATTTAAAATCATCATCTTTTTTTATAAAATCTCTTCTCTCCTGCTTCGCTGTTATAGAATAGTATTTAATAACAATATCATCGGACTGTTTACCCTGACCGAACCCTTTTAAATATAAAGTATTTTTAAAAGCGACCGCATTTTTATTTATATATTCTTTATTTTCCATTTGTCTTTTTAGCTCTTCATAAACTATAAACCCTAACTCTCCATCTGATATTATTAAATTATACTCATATTTATACAATCGAAACCACCGCTTAAACTTATTTCGAATTGCCTCATAAATATTTTTATCGCTAACATTTTCTTTTTTTGGACTGTATTTAATAATATTATCATTACAAGCTTTAACAAGTATCTCAAGCGATGTTCTATATCGACTATCAAAATTGTCTTTTAATTCATATAATTTTAATTGTATCTGATTACCATCAAAACATAATAAGACATTATCATTTATTTTATATTCTCTCGGACTAACTGCAATAAATCCGACCTGCTCCTCTATTTTTAATTTACTATATAACTCTTTACTAATATGCTTACCTGTTTTTTTATTCCAATAACCTGTTATGACAGTAATACCATTATCTCTCTTTTTATATGTCTGTCTCCACCATTCCTCTGCCAAAGGGAACTTGTCACCGCTCCCATCGGTTTTAGTTTTATCACTCATATATATTAAAACATCATCACAATGTAATATATCTTTTAACCTTTTTACTTCTTCTCTCTCTTTTAATAATTTGCTTAATTCTCTATTCTCACTATTCACCATTTACTCCCTTTTTACTATGTTTAATTTTACCCATTGTATAATTAAACCCCCCCTTTTTTTATACCTATTTTCTCCCTGTTTTACCCCCCTTACTATCTATAATAAAAATCTCAATTATTTTTAATACAAATTAGACCTATTTTATTTTTACTTTTATTTTTTGTGATTTAATATAATTTCTTACTGTCAAGCGACTGACATTCAATAATTTTGCTATTGTTGAAATCGGGATTTTTTTTAATAAATACTCTTTTATTTTATCCTCTTGACCTTGTAATTTTAGACCTGTTCCTTTTTTTCTCCCTAATATAACACCTCTTTTTTTTCTCTCTTTTAAAGCTTCCTTGGTTCTCATTGAGATAAAATCTCTTTCCAATTCTGCTATCATACTAAAAGTATTTAACATAATTTTAGTATTTATATTTAACTCTCCCGAACCATTTATGACTATTCCTTGTTTTAATATATGAATATTTACACCCTTTTCTCTGCATAACTCTATTATCTCATATATCTGTTTTATTGACCTCGCTAACCTACTTAACTCAGGGACTATAATAACATCGTTTTTTTTAACTCTATTCAATAAAACCCCTAACTCCCTTTTTTTAAAATCCTTTACCCCGCTAATTTTCTCCTCTATCCAAATTACTGAACCCAACTTTTTATCATTTGCATAATTTAAGATGTCGCTTTTAAACTTGTTATTATCCTGTTCCTCTGTCGATACTCTTAAATAACCATAAACCATAAAACCCTCCTTTTATTTATTTGACTGTTCAAATAAACCTTTAATTTTTATATTTAATATACATATTTTGTATAATAAAGTCAATCTTTTTTTTATATTTTTTTTGTATTGTTAAAGGTTCCTTTTATTATACTATAAATTGTATGAAAAATCATACACTTATTTTTACTATGTTTAATTTTACCCATTGTATAATTAAATCCCCCTTTTTTTTTACTATACATTTTAAAAAATTACTTGTCATAAGTTGTCATACTTGTCATAAACACGTCAACTAACATTGTTTTTTTTTACTATACATTTTTTTCTTGAATAGCATAAATTTCACAATGACACTTGAAGTGTCAAAATGACACTTGTATTTTTTCAAAGTGTCATAAAAAAAGAAGTCATAAGTGCTTTATATATAATATAGTTACAATATTTATTTGTTTTTAATGACACTTGTGACACTTGTTTTTAACTTTTTTTTTATTTTTTTTATATATATTTTATGTTTTTTTATTTTTATTTCTATATATATTTTTAATTTTTTTTAATTCAATTTAAAAATAAGTGTCACAAGTGTCACAAGGGTCATAAGTGCTTTATATATAATATACTTATGAATGACACTTGTATTTTTTTCAAGTGTCATAATGACACTTTAAAGTGTCACTAAATTTTAAGAGAAAAATAGACTAAAATTAGGTGTATGATTTTTCATACAGTTTAAAGTAATACTTTAAGTGTTTAAACAGAAATATTTTGATTTTTTAATAAAGAAATATAATAAAAAAAGAAACAGTTCTATTTGTCAAATATTATTTTGTAAAAAAAGATTTACAAAAAATTTTTAAAAAATACTTGACTTTTTTTAAAAAATGTATTATATTATTAATATAAAACAAAAAAAACTATGTTATAGTTTTTAAAAAATTTTAATTAAGGAGTTTTTTATGAATTTAAAACAAAAAAATTATAATGCAGATTTTCACAACGAAGTTGCAAAAATTTTAAAAGAGATTAGTCTTAGCAAAAAATATGAAAAAAGTTATGCGGTTTATACTGATTCCGTAAATTATATGTCATTAAGTTTTACAAATTTAAAAGAGGCAAAAAAGTGGTTTAATATTTTTATGGCTGATATAAAAGCAGAAAAGGAGGAGAGTAGATTGTTTTTATCACTTTTGCTTATCAATAAAGAAGATGAAAACGATGTTTTTGAAATAATTTTAAAAAATAAAAATTTTAAAAAACAAAGGAGGATTTTATGAATATTTATAAAATTTGGTTTGATGCGAATAATAGCAAGGATTTTTACAACTGTCGTTATGTTGGCGATGAGGCAAAGACTTTAAAGGAAGCAAAAAAAATCGCAAGGAAGATGATTGAATATTATTTTCGTAAAAAATGTGATTCAAAAAATTGTGATTCTATTTTCTATCTCGGAGACGGTGGAAGTGTAATAATTGAAAGATTTAAAGTTGGCGAAGATTCTATCGAATTTGAGGAAGTAGAGGCTTGGGATATTAAAGTTATCGTTATTAATGATAAAGTCTTAATGAAAAAGAAATTATTAAAAAAATAATTTGTAAAAAAAGATTTACAAAAAATTTTTAAAAAATACTTGACTTTTTTTTAAAAAAAGTATTATATTATTATTAGAAAAAATAAAAAAAGCACTCTATAAAGAGCGCAAAAAAAACAAAGGAGGATTTTATGTTAGATTTATTAAAAAATAATTTTTTTGAGGAATCAAAAGAGGAATCAAAAAATGAGGGAAAAAAAGAAATTAAAAAAAGAAAAGATTATGTAGAGATTAGTAAAAAAGAACTTACTATTCTCTATCTAAAAGATGATAGAAGAGTGACAGGTGTTTGGAATAATAAAACTTATGGAAATAAGATTTACCTTTCTGGTTACCCTTACTTTGTAAATGAAATAGAGTCCATCGACAATGCTCTAGATGGTTATGTCGTGAAAATAAACAGGAATGAATTCTTTTTTGAGAACAAATTTTTATTAAATGAATTTTTAGAAAAAAAAGGATTAAACGAATTTTGTATTAAATAAATACTATCTTGTATAAGATAGTTTAGTATAAATTAAATTTAGGAGGATTTTATGAATCATAACAAAATTTTTAAAACAAAAGAAGAGTATGAAAGAATCATTAATACGCCTGCGTTTAAATTAAAGAAAAAAGAAAAAGAGGCAAAAAAGGCGTATGAATTATTAAAAGAAGAAAGGGCTAACAGAAAGAGTGTAGAATCTATTACGCCCGTCTGGAGTAAAAAGTTCGATAGAGCAAAAGGATTTATTGAAAAAGAGCTCTTTGATAAACGTCGAAGAGAAAACAATCTTATTATGAGGTTTACATCTGATAAGATTAGTTTTAAATTAAAACACTCTTATGAAAAAACAACTTATGCAAATTCTTGTCGTTGGCATCACACATATATTTACTATAACTTCTTTTTATATTTACCGAAAACGGCAAAAATAGAGTATATCGATGGATTATTAACAATTATTGATATAAGAAAACAAAGACAAATAAAAAACGTTATTATATATGAAGAAGCATACATAGTAACGAAAGAAGAATTGAAGAAATGTAAATTAGCAAAGATTAAAAATAATGATAAAGTGTTTTATTATCATTTTGAAAAGTTTAATGCAAACGAAATTCGTTGCAAAATAGAAGCAAACAAACACTCTAAAAAAGCAAAAGAAACTGACAATAGATATGTGACAAGACAAAAATATCACAAGATTACTGGCGCTTGCTATACTGGTATTGACTTGTGGATAAAAAATAATTTAACAAGCAATATAAAGAGAATTAAGGTTGATGAACTTTATCCTTTATTATGTGAAACAAACGCATACGGTTTAGATAAGTTTAAAAAATATTATAATTTATAAGATTTTAATGTTTTTTTTAAAAAACTACGTTGTAGTTTAAATAAATTTTTAATCAAGGAGTTTTTTATGAGTAATTTTAACTTTCGAAAAGCTGAGAAAAAATCGGCAGTATTAAAACTTGCCTTTATGGGGGTTGCCGGCAGCGGGAAAACTTATTCCGCATTGAAAATTGCTACTGCTATTACAGATCCCCAAAAAGTAGTAGTGATCGATACAGAAAGAAGTGTCGATAAATATGCAGACATTTTCCCCGTTAATGTTTGTGAATGGAATTTAGTCTCAAATCAAAATCAAATTGATTTATTAATTGAGGCAATTAAAGAAGCAGAAAAACAATTTAAAGTAATTGTTATTGATTCACTATCGTTTTTTTGGTCGTGGCTTATCGAGTATGTTGATAATCTAACCAAAACTCGATTCAACGGGAATTCGTTTATGGGTTGGGGCGTTGGGACTCCGTTGCAAAAAAAACTAATTCAGACAATTTTACTAAGCCCCTCGCATATTATAGTAACATTTCGAGCAAAAACAGAGTGGATCGTCAATCAAGAAGGTGGCAGAACTAAAATATCAAGAGCGGGACTTGGAGCCGAACAAGGTAAGCAAATCGAATACGAATTCGACCTGCTTGGCGTCTTAACCGAGGAACATCTATGCGACTTTAGAAAAGACCGATTTGGAAAGTTTCAAGACAGGATTACAAAAATTGATGATAAATTCTGTAAAGAATTACGGGATTGGTTATGTGGCAAGCAAAATGAAAATGATAAAATTATTATAAAAACAGTAAAAAATATACAAAAAACTAATAAAGAAGAAAAGACAAATAATATTGATATTAATATTGAAAAAAGAATAATTGAGATTGAAAATCTTATAAAAGAGTTTGGAGAATTAGAATATATTGTAAAATTTAATAAAGTGAAAGAAGAATTTAAAAAGATGAGTAAAGAAGAAATAATAAAAAAATTAGAAGAAATAGAAAACTTTTTAAAAGAAAGGAGGTAAAAATGGATGTTTTTAATAAAAAATACAATGAAAAATATCAAAAAACAAATGTTACGCACGAGACACATAAAAAAGCTATTGAAATCGCATTAAAAACAGGCAAAAGGTTATACGCTGTGTTTGATGATGCGATAAACTATTATTATAATAATTATTTTAAAAAAGGAGAGACAAAATGAACTTTGAAGACAATAAGAAAAAAATTAGTGTTAGTAAAATTAACACTTATTTAAACTGTCCACGTCAATTCGATTTGAAGTATATTAGAAAAATACCAGCGTCGAATGAAACAAAAAAAGATAACATTGCCA
>JAKPCP010000054.1 GCA_029553225.1 bacterium
AAAGATTGTTGTAATTTAAGGTGTAAATACTACTACCAAACAAAATTTGATAAGAATTCCGAGCTTCCTTTAGAGAAAATAAATTTCTTATGTTATAATTTTTTTTATGAATAAATTCTTCAATTTAAATAAAAAAGAAAAAGATAAAATAATTGATGAAATAAAATCCATTCTAATAATAGATGACAATATAGAATTTTCTTATATTTTTGGTTCTTTTATTCAAGACAATTTTTTTAGGGACATAGATATTGGAATTTATCTTAAAAATATTAATGAAAATAAAGTTTTTGATTATGAATTTAAAATTTCTAATGAAATAAGTTTAAAATGTAAAATTGATATTGAATTAATAGACGTTAGAGTTTTAAATTTTGCACCCTTTTCATTTTTAGTAAATGTATTTAAAGATGGCGAGTTACTTTTTACAAAAGATGAAGAATTTATTACAGATTTGATAGAAGAAACTTCTTTATATGCAGTATCTAATGAACTGATATCCTATCAATCTTTAAAGGAGTTATTAGATATATGAACTTGGATATTGAAAAGATAAAAAAAGAGAATTTCAGAAATAGAGGAATCAATAAATGAAATAAATAAAAATAGTTTCTATTAATGAATATGAATTTTGGAAAGATAAAAGGAATATTGCTTCTGTAAAATATTATCTTTTAGAAGCTATCGAAGCAGTGGGTGGAATATGTGTTCATATAGTAGCAAAAAGTTCGGTAAAGGAGTTAATTCATTGAGCGAATGTATTAATATATTAGAAGAGGAAGAAATTTTAGATAAAGAGCTAAGCTTAAGATTGAAAAAAATGATAAAATTTAGAAATAAATTGATTCATAAATATTGGGAAATAGACGACAAATTGGTTTATGAGTATGCAAAAAAATGAGACAGATGATTTTACTGATTTTATTAAAGAAATAAAAAAAATTTTAATATAATTAATTCGTGAAAAGTTTTGGATTTCAATGGCATATAACAGATTTTTGTAATTTAAGATGTAAACATTGTTACCAAACAAAATTTAATAAAAATTCCGATATTCCTTTAGAGAAAATAAAATTTATTATTGATAAGATAAGTGAAACCTTAAGAGATAAAAAAATTTCAGTAAATATAACTGGAGGAGAACCTTTTTTAAGAGAGGACCTTTTTGATATTCTTTTTTATATTGAAAAGAAAAACAATTTTAAAGAGGTAAACATTATAACCAATGGATCAGTTTTAAATGAAGATAATATAAAAATATTAGATAAAATTAAAAAATTTAAATATTTAAAACTTTCAGTTGAATCTTATGATAAAAATAAAAATGATTTTATAAGAGGTAAAGGAAATTTAGAAAAAGTTATAGAAAATATAAAACTTTTTAAAAGTTTATCAAATAAAAAAATTATAATTATGATAACTTTGTCTATGTTAAATTATAAAGATTTAATACCTTTTTTTGAATTTTCAAAAGATCTAAAAGTTGATGGAGTTATACTTGAAAGGTTTATTCCTCTTGGTAGAGGAAAAGGGATGTTTGATAGTTATCTGAGGAAAAATGAGTGGAAAGATGTTATTAGACAAGTCATATATTTTCTTGACTTAAATATTTCACTAGAAGACCTTATCCAATATAAAGCATTTTGGATAGATTTAGAAAAAAATAAGCTAAAAGGTGCTTTATGCAATCTTGGAGATGAATCTATGGCTATAATGCCAGATGGAACTATATTTCCCTGTAGAAGGATTCCAATTTCTTATGGAAATATTTTGAAAGATGATTTAGAAGATGTTTTAAAAAAATTGAAAGAATCAAGAGATAGTTTAAAAAATAGTTTAAATGGAAAATGTAAAAATTGTGAAATAGATTGTATTGGTTGTAGGGCTTTAACATATGCTGTAACTAATGATTTATGTGAAGAAGACCCTCAATGCTTTTTGTAGGTTTAATTAATCATACACCTTATTAATTAAAAAATAATATTTTAATTTAATATAAAAATCATTTAGATATTTAAATTAAAAATTTAGTAATTAAATTGATGTAGATGTGGTTTCTGAAAAAGTCATCTAAACTGTCATTCCTGCGGAAGCAGAAATCTATATTACCAGTGGAAATACTGGATTCCCGTTTACACGGGAATGACAAAATAAAGGATTTGTGGTGATTCACAAAAGAGAGGGGTCCACAATGATTGATAAAAGAGAAATACTGGATTCCCGTTTACACGGGAATGACAAGATGGAAATAGTGAATTCAAGTTTATGTTAGAATGACAAAATGGGAATGCTGGATTACCGTTTTCACTGCTTTCGCGAGGGCGGGAATGATAAGACGGAAATTTTCAGGTATTTAAAAAATATAAAAAAAATTTTAAAGAGGAAAAGTATAAAAATGAAACTTTTTGTTCGATTTAAGTTCTAATATATAAATGAGTAATTTATAAGAATTGATAAAAAAATATGAAAAACTTTAAAGGA
>JAKPCP010000005.1 GCA_029553225.1 bacterium
ATTCTATAAAATACTTTTTACCCTTCAATTCTTCATTTTCAGAATCTTCAATTTTAACAATATTGTTTATCTTTTTGAATTTAACTTTTACCATTTTTTCCCTATAAATGAAAAACCCCCTCAAAAGAGGGGGTGGAGATGCAAGATGTTTTTTTAGATAGTTATACCAACTTAATCATTATAACAAATAGAATTCTACTTTTCAAGATTTCAACTCCATTGATTCTGAAATTTTTCGCAATTCATCTATATAATTTTTGCCTAATCTATCATAAAGAGTTTTTAAAAAAGTAGCATAAGACATTGGATAATCAAACTCTTCTAAAACTTGTCTTATACATTCTGAATTATTTTGTTTTTCATAAAATAACTGACAAAACCTTTCTATCATTTCGTTTTTTATTTCCCTTGTTAATTGTTTTTGTTTTTTATTTTTTTCAAAATATTCGTCAAAAGTTCCCGTAAAATCACCTCTCCACTTTTCTATTTTCCATTTTAAAGATATCATTTTTAATCTTATACCTTCTAAAGAATATCTTATCACTTCCTCATCTTTAACATCTTTTTCTAAACATTTTTGAATATCTAAAATATCAAGTTCAGGGTGTAAAATCATAAGAGTCAAAAGTTTAAAATCTTCATCATTCAATACTTCACTTAATTTTACATATTCGTTCCAAGTTATCATCTTATATCTCCTTATTTTATTAACTATCTTCTAAATTTAGTATTTTAATAGTATTATCCATAATATATTCAAAAACTTTTCCGTAATAAAAATTTAAAGCAAAAATAGTAGCAAAAATCGTCTCAAAAAGCTTGCTATAATCATAATTGAATATAATTTCTCCAGTTTTTTTAGATATCTTTTTTTCTTTTTCGGTATCGATACTATCTGGTTTTTTTGAAATTTGTATTATATTTACAAAATTTTCAAAATCTTTTCCAAAATAAAAAAACAAACCATATAGTATTGCAGGTATTGTTTCAAAAATTTCATCGTAGTTTTCTATCATTTTTATTGATTTTTCAAATATTTTAATAATTTTTTCTTCGTTTGTAATTTGCAATTCTTTATTACAATATGTTTCGCAAAGCCTAATAATATATTCGTATTCTGGATTTAATTTAATATATTCATCAATTGTCTGTTTTTTTATTTTATTTTCATCTATTACTTCGAAAAATTTTTCGTTTGTATTTTTGTTTAAATCAACAAATTGTAATTTTTTTTTGGAGAAAACTTCCGCAAAATCAACTTCATTTGGCATATCAAAATATTTTAAAATTTTTTTCTTTATTTCATCTATTTTTTTATATATTTGCTCCATCTTATACCTCCTTTATAAAATTTTCTGCATCTTCTTTTTTAAAAAAACAACGATTATAACTTTTATACATTTCTTTCTCTTCATCCCAGATAAAAATAATATAAAATTCAAACTTTGGGTTCCAATCTATAATTTCAATATCATTAGATTCTAATTTAACAATATGCTTATCTAAATCATAATCAATTCTATGCGCATATAAAAAACTCGCAAAAGTATAATGTCTAATAAAATTATCTTTATGAAACACTTCACAATTTTCATCAATATAAATTTGAAAACCTCCTAAATTACTTAAATCAAAAAAATTTAAAAATTCTTTTAAAGTCATTTTTAATAACTTTTTTTTCTTTTTTTCTTTCTTTTTTATATAAATTTTAACTTTTAAATGTATACCATCTTTTTCAAATCTACAATCCGAAAAATCAAGGCTATATTCAAGATTTCTCTTTTTTAGAAATTTTGTAAAATCTTTTCTTAATTTATTAAATTCTGGATGGTTTTTTATATATTCTTCTAATTTCATATTATATCTCCTTTTACAAATTTTTCTGCTTCTTCTAACGAGAAGAAGCATTCACACCAAGCCTCATATCCCATAAATCTATCATTCCAAAAAAATATTATATAGAAATCTATTACATTTTCAAAATCAATTATTTCCGTTGGTATATCAGTATCTATAATATGTTTTTCAAAATCAATATTTAAATTAGAATTATTTATAATATTATTTGTATTAAATTTTTTAATTATATATTTATCACCAATTATATCTGTATTTTTATTTAAAAAACAATTCAATTGCCAATTAGAAAAGTCAAAATTCTCTAAAAATTCTCTCCAAGTCATTTTTTCGTATGTCATCTTATATCTCCTCATTCTCTTCTTTTAAATTTTCTATAAATTCTATTATTTTATCAAATTTTTTTGCTTTTTCAAGTATAATTTCATCTCTTGTCTTTTTTGGAGGGAATGCTTCTTTTTGTGTAAAAAAAACGGCTAAAGGAAAATCATAGTAATGAGAAATTCGTTTTAAAAGTTCTAAATCTATTTCTACTTTTTTCATCTTAACTCCTTAAAATAATTTTAAAATCTCTTCTATTATCTTTAACTTAATTGTTATTATGTTTAAATCACTATAACAATTAGATAAATAATAAAAATCCCAATAATCTAATTTATCTTTAATATCTTCTTTTTCGTGTAATTCTTTCCTCATTTCCCAAATAGGAACAAATCCATTAAGATGTCTATATTTTGCTTTGTTACTTAAATCCTTCCATACTTTCCACATCATCATTCTAAATGTTTCCGAATTTTCTATCTTACACCTCCTTATTAAATTTATATTTAATCATAAAATTGTTATAAAACAAGAGACATGCATAATTTACACATATCCAAAAGAAAGTTGGAGGTTTTTTAGCCTCTCTTAACATCTCTTCAAATGTTATCAATCCTATTTTATATTTATAAAATAAATCTAAATCAATTTTTAAAGGAGTTGGTATAGCATCAAAAACCTCTTCTAAATCAATTTTTTTTAAAAGATAATAATTTGTCTTATATGGAATCGTTGTTTTACAAGTGAGGCTCCAATAGGAGCCTCCACCATTTTCTAAAGTTTGTTCTAAATCAATAAATCTGTTCCATTGTTTTACAAAAAAATCTTGTAAATCTTTTGTAGTCATTTATCCCCCTTAACCAATTTATACTTTTCCAAAAACTTCCAAACCCCTTGCCCATACCCAATATACATATCTTTAATCTCTCCTTTTCCATTTTCAATAATTATCGTCGGTAAACTTGTAATCATATAATCAATCGCTTTTTGACTTTCTTTTTCAACATCTACATAAATGTATGGTATTTGTCTTTTTTGAAACTCCTTTTTTAATTGCTGACACGCAAAACATTTTTCACTCCCAAATAAAAGTAATCTCATAAATCCTCCTTTTTTTTTGATTTCATTGTTTTTCTTAAACCATTTGTTAGAACTGTTAATGCTAATGTATATTGTTTTATAAAATTATTTTTAATATCCTCTAATTCTGATATTGTATATTGTTTTACCTCTCTCCCCTTCTTTTCTAAATCCTCTAATTTTTCTATACCAAATTTCTTTATATACCATATTAAAAACTCTATTCTGCTATTAGGATTAACACTTATTTTTGTATGACATTTTTTACAAAGTGTAATTCCATTTTCTATATCAAATTTTGTATTTTTATTTTTTCTTGAAATTATATGGTGAACTTGTAAATCTAAAGTTGAACCACAATATTGACATTCAAAATCATCTCTTATTAAACAAAGTGCTTTCCATAAATTTTCAATTTCTTTTTCTAAAATTTTCTTATTGTTTTTTATCTTTTTTGTCATTTTTAATTTCCTTCATAAAATCATCTAATTTTTTTTGATAGTTATTATAGATACAAAAACTGATATAAAACACCACAAAAAATAAAAGCAAACCAAAAACAATCCCTGAAAGAATATATTTTATCATTTATACCTCCTTTTTATTATAAAATTTTTCTCTAATTTCATTTATGATATCGTTGTAAAAACTTTCCCAAAAACTATTAGCACCTAAATTAAACATATGGTCTTGATTTTCTTTTTCAAATACAATTTTATCATCCCTCAAATAGCATTTATAGATTGTTGAATTTATCAAATACCAACTGACAACTTTATCTGATTTATCTATTTTTCTTTTTTCTGTAATATCATATATCAAAATTGAATCTTCTTTATTTTTTTGATTATTTCCAGTATTTAATTCCAACTCACCTTCTGTTATATTATTTAACCATATTCTATTACCATAACTCTCATACATCGCTATATACCATATTAAATGCGTTAATAATAATCTATTTTTATCCAAAAAATTATAAATTTCACTTAATCTATTTTCTGTTATCATTTATATCTCCTCTTTTTAATTTTAAAATCATCTTTATAAATTTCTGTTTCAAAAACAATAAATGTCTCTATCGCTTTAAACATTTTAATTGACAATTCCATCATTTCACCTCAAAAATTATCCAAATCTTCTTCAGTCAATAATTGTTTTAAATCTATTCTTTTATTTTTCTTTAAGCACCAATCTTTTAGAAAATTAGGACAAGGAACTGAAAATTTTACAATTTCATTATTCAAAAAGCCTTCAACAGCAACAATCGGCTCAATCATCTTCATATATTTTTTTGTAATTTCTAAAAAACCTCTATATTCAAGTTCATTATCAAATTTTTTAGG
>JAKPCP010000015.1 GCA_029553225.1 bacterium
AAAAAATTGTTAATTTATTGTTTTCGAAAAATTTCTAAAAAAGTTTTGTAAGGCACTTTTACTTTTCCTTTTTCTTTTAATTCTTTTTTACCTTTTTTTTGTTTTTCTAAAAGCTTTCTTTTTCTACTATAATCTCCTCCATATAAATATCCTGTAACATCTTTTCTTAAAGCTTTGACAGTTTCTCTAGCAATAACTTTTCCATTCACCACCGCTTGAATAGCAACAGAAAATTGTTGAGGAGGTAAAAATTCTTTAATTTTTTTAACTAAATTTTTCCCTTCTGTAAAAGCTTTATCTTCGGGAACAATTTTTGAAAACGCTTCTTCTTTTGAACCAGCGATAAAAATTTCCATTTTTACTAAATTTCTTTTCCGATATTCTAAAAACTTATAATTCATTGAAGCAAAACCTTTACTTGCACTTTTAATTTTATCATAAAGATTATTTATTATTTCAGATAAAGGCGTTTCGTAAATCAAAATTATTCTTTCAAAGGATAAATATTTAGTATCTAAATAATTACAAGTAATATTTTTTAAAATTTCTGAAATTGCTCCAGAATATTCAAGTGGCGTAATTATCTCAAGTAAAACCCAAGGTTCTTCACAAATTTTAATATTTGAAGCATCTGGCCAATCACTAGGAGAGTAAATAAATTTTTCTTTGTCGTTTTTATCAATAATTTTATAAACAACCGAAGGAGTAGAAATAATAAGATCTAAATTAAATTCTCTTGAAAGCCGCTCTGATATAATTTCTGCGTGAAGACTCCCTAAAAAACCGCATCTAAATCCTCTGCCTAATGCTTCTTTTGTCTCTTGTTCAAAAGTTAAAGCCGGATCATTAAGTTTTAATTTTGATAACGCATCTTTTAATAATTCAAAATCATTGCTATTTTGAGGATATAAACTTGCAAAAACCATTGGTTTTACTTCTTTATATCCAGGTAAAGGAGAAGCTTCTATGTTATTATCTTCAACAATAGTGTCACCTATTTTAATTAAACCCGGCTCTTTTATTCCTGTTGCAATATAACCTATCTCTCCTGAAATAATTTTATTTTGAGGAGAAAAATCAGGATTAAAATAACCAACTTCTTTTGCCTCTGCTTTTATTCTTCCTGCTAAAAATTTTATTTTTGTTCCCTTCTTTAATTCTCCATCAACAATTCTTACATAAGCAATAACTCCTTTATAAGAATCATATTTTGAATCAAAAATTAAAGCCCGAAAAGGCTTTGAAATATTTTCTATTGGCGGAGGGGGCACTTTTTCTATTATTTTTTCTAAAATTTTTTCAACATTTATTCCGCTTTTTGCTGAAACCTCTAAAATTTCATTTTCATTAATATTTAAAAGATCTGAAACTTCTTTTTTTGTTTCTTTAACTCTTGCTTGATCAAGATCAATTTTATTTATTACTGGAATAATTATTAAATTTTGCTCTTTTGCTAAATCAAGATTTGCTAAAGTTTGAGCTTGAACTCCTTTTGTTGCATCAACTAAAAGAATTGTCCCTTCAACTGCTGCTAGTGAACGAGAAACTTCATAAGAAAAATCAACATGGCCTGGAGTATCAATTAAATTTAAAATATAATCTTTTCCTTTATAATTATAAGCCATTCTTACTGGTTTCATTTTTATAGTAATTCCTCTTTCTCTTTCTAAATCCATTAAATCTAAAAACTGAGGCTTCATTTTTTGAGAAGGAATTGTCTTGGTAATTTCTAAAAATCTATCAGCTAATGTTGATTTTCCATGATCAATATGGGCAATAATACTAAAATTTCTAATATTTTCCATTAATTTTTAAAAACGCTTTTAAAAATAAATCTTTAAATATCTTAATCTCTTCTGATTTTAAAACAAAAGAAATTAAAATGTAAACTAAAATTCCAATTATAGATGCAAAAAATGCTTGAGAAAAAACTCCGATAAAAGTTTTCATATCAACTATTTTTGAAAAAAATCTTAAAGAAAAATAAACAATAAAAGACATAATAATAGAAGAAATTAATGTATTTTTAAATGATTTTAAAATTTCTTTTATTTTAAAATCACCAATTTTTTTATACAAAAATATTAACTGAACAATTATTTGAAATATTCCAGATAAAGACCAAGCTAAAGACAAGCCAATAACAGATATATTAGAAATACCTTCAAGTTTTAAAAAATTTATCATAAATTCTTTAAAAGGGTTATCAAAACTTAAAAGCCAAACAAAAAGAAAAGAAAGAATAATATTTAATAAAACAGTAAAAAGAGTAATAAGAGAGGGAATTTTAGTGTTTTGAATAGCATAAAAAACCTTTGAGATAAAAAGTGAAAGGCCATAGGCAAAAATACTAAAGCTAAAAATCCCTAAACAAGCAGCAGTAAGTCTTGTATCAACCCAACTAAATTTTCCTGTCCCTAAAATAACTCTTACAATTTGCGCTCTTAAAAGAAAAATTAAAAAACTTAAAGGAATTATTAAAAAAATAATTTCTCTAAAAATTAAAGAAAATTGCTCAATAAACTCTTTTTTATTTTTTTGAGAAAAATGTATTGTTAAAACTGGAAAGATTGCTGACGAAAAAGAAGCAGCAATAAGGCTTATGGGAAGACTTTGAATATTATTAGATAAAGTAAAAATAGCAATACTTCCGGCAAACAAAGTAGAGCTAATACTTGTAATGATTAATAAATTAATTTGAGAAGCTAAAAGACCAAAAGTTCTTGGAATGGATAGTTTTATAGTTTTAATAAATCCTGGATGGAAAAAATTAAATGTCTTTTCTGATTTAAAACCAACTTCAAAAAGAATAGGAATTTGAATTAAAAGATGAAAAATCGCGCCTAAAATAACACCAAAAGCCAACCCTTTAACACCAAAAGCCGGAACTAAAAAAATAATACCAAAAATAATTCCTAAATTATACATTATCGGCGATAATGAGGTAACTAAATATCTTTTGAAAACAAATAAAATTCCAGAAATTAAATTACTTATTCCTAAAATGATCGGACTTAAAAACATAATCCTTGTTAGGCAAATAGTTAATTCTTTTTTTTCTTGTGAAAATCCCGGCACAATAAAAGATAAAATTTGAGGAGTAAAAATAATTAAAATAAAACAAATCACTATTAAACACACCAAACAAACATTTAATAGATTTGAAAAAAATTCCCATGCTTCTTTTTTAGAACGAACCAGATATTCGCTAAAAATAGGAATGATTGTCGCTGAAATAGAACCTATTATAAAAATCATTGCCACAAAATCAGGTATCCTAAAAGCAGCATAATAAATATCTAATTCATCTCCAGCGCCAAACCTGCTTGCCAACAATCTATCTCTTAAAAGCCCTAATAAAGCGCTTACCAAATAATTAAATCCCAAAATAAAAGAAGCAAGGGTAATATTATGCGTTTTAGTGTCTAAAAATTTTTTAATCATAAACTTCTCTTAAAACCATTTTAAAATTTTGATTAATATTTAAATAGTAATATTTTTCTTTAAATTTTAAAAGAGGAAAAATTTATTAGAGATTATAAAATATTAAATTTTTAATTTGACACAAAAAAAGTAAATGGTATAATTAAACATGCGGCAAGCCATGCGACCGCTCTTTTATAAGAGAGGAAAGTCCGAACACCCATTGTCGCAAATGCGACTCTAAAAAAATAACGGGTAATACCCGTCCGGAGCAATCCGAGAGGTGCGAACAGTGACGTCTTTAATTGAAAAATTAAAGATATCCTTTTTAGGATAATTCCTATAGCAATATAGGAGTGAAACGGCTAAATCCTTATTGGGTGCAAGAACAAACTAAAAGATCAAGATTCATCTTAATCTTTTAGTAAAAGTGGTTCGCTTTAATTCTATAAGTAATTATAGAATAAGATAAATGGTCGCAATTCGTTAATCAAATTAACGAATACAGAATTCGGCTTACAGGCTTGCCGTAAAATTAAAAACCCATTTTTAAATGGGTTTTTAATTTTACAAAAGCTTTAAGGTATTTTTCTCTTGGTCTAGTGCTTCATTAACTAATCTGTCTGCTTCTTTATTTTTTTCTCTTTTAATTAGCTTAAATTTAACTGACTTAAAATCAAGTTTTAAATTCCAAACTTCTAAAAATAAAGGTTGTATTTTTTCATCTAATATTTTATATTCTCCATTTAATTGCTTTACTAATAATTCGGAATCAGAAAAAATTGTAACTTCTGTATTTTTTGCTAATTCTTTTGAAAATAATGCTTTAAACTTTTTTAAAGCAAAAATAACTGCTTTATATTCTGCTTCATTGTTTGTAAAATTATCTCCTAAATAATCTGAATATTTTTTAATAATTTGATTTTTTTCATTTACAAAAACAACGCCTATTGCCGCTTTTCCAGGATTTCCTCGAGAGCCACCATCAGTATAAATAGAAATTTTTCTCATTTTTTATCAAAATATTTTAATAAATGTTTTTTAAAATCTTCTATGTTTTTATTTTTTATTCTAAAACCAGACGCTTGCGGATGGCCACCATAGGTTAATAATTTTTTTGAAAATTCTTTCATTGCCTCAACAGAATTAAAACCTTTAGGAGTTCTTACTCCCCCCTGACTCTCTGATTTCCCCTTTTTAAATAAAAAAACAGGTTTTTTGTATTTTGCGCATAAATAAGAAGCAGATATTCCTAAAAGCGATAAATCCCAATCATTACTTCCTTCAAAGATAATGGGTTCATTTTTATTTAAAATTTTCTTTTCAACATCGTTAATTATTTCTTCAATTTTCTCTTTTCTCTCTTCTCCCTTATTATATAATTTTTTTGCTAAAATTTTTGCTTCTTCTTTTGAAAGGCAAGTTAAAATTCGGTATGCTGCCGGCAAACCATTTTCAACATCTCTTACATTTAATAAAGAATTAATTTTATAAATTTTCTGAAATAAATTTAAACCTCTTAATTCTTCTAGCTCAAATAGCGCTTGAATTCCTGGTCTCCAACTTTTTTCTAAATATTTTATTCCTTCATTAATTATTTTTTTATTTTCATCTTCTTGAGGCATCATATCAGCGATCGTTGCCATTGCTGATAATTCTAAAAAATTTTGCCTTATACTTTCAGGCATTTTTTTTCTAAAAACTTTAAAAATTTCCTCAGAAAGTTTTAATGATAAACCAGCAGCGGCATAATATTTAAAAGATCTGTCTCCTTTTTGTTTTGGATCAACTATAATATCAGCAACTGGTATTTCATCAAGAATTTCATGATGGTCAACTATTATCACCTCAAATCCCATTTTTTTTGCTTGTTTTATCTCTTTAAAATTCCCAATTCCGCAATCAAAAGCGACAAATAAAGCAGGCGCGTATTTTTTAAAAAAATTTAATCCGTTTTTATTAATTCCATATCCTTCTTTTTCTCTATCAGGGAAATAAATTGCCTTCACATCAGCGCCAAAATTTTTTAAAGTTTCTTTAAAAATAATAACCGACGATACCCCATCTAAATCAGCATCACCATAAACAACAATATTTTCCTTATTTTCTATTGCTTTTTTTATTCTTTCTGCAGCTTTTCTTAAATTTTTAATTTCTTTTGTTTTACTCATTTTTTAAAATTTCTATGCCAGGCATTTTTTCACCGGACAAAAAATTAAGCATTGCCCCTCCTCCTGTAGAAACATGGTCAAAATTATCAAGTAAACCAAATTTAGAAAGAGCAAAAACTGTATCGCCACCCCCAGCAATTTTAAAAGCTTTATGATTTTTTGTTATTTTCTCTGTAATTTCTCTTGTCCCTTTTTCAAATAAAGGATTTTCAAAATAACCTAAAGGTCCTGAAAAAACAATCATTTTCGCCTCTTCAATAATTCTAGAAAAAATTTCAACCGTATGAGGCCCAATATCTAAAATTATTTCTTCTTTTCTGACTTTTCCAAGCGCTGTTTCTCTTACATAACCCTCCCCTTCTGCATTTAAAGAAACTAAAGCATCTATTGGTAAATGAAGTTTGGGAGAAGTTAAATTTAAATTTTCAATCTCTTTTATTATTTTTTCAGCTGATGTAGGGATTCCTAAACAAATTCCTTTTATTATTAAAAGTTCATTGGCAATTTTTCCTCCTATAAGTAAATGATCTGCTTTTTCTAAAAAATTTTTGATTAATTTAAGTTTGTTCTCAATTTTTACCCCACCAATAATAACAACTAATGGCCTCCAAGGATTTTCTAAGACCTTTGATAAAGCTTTTATCTCTTTTTCCAATAATAATCCAGCAGCAGAAGGAAGATATTTTGGAACACCAACAACAGAAGCATGTTCTCTATGACAAGTTGCAAAAGCATCATTTATATAAATTTCCCCTAATTCTGATAATTGCTTTGCAAAATTATCATCATTTTCTTCTTCTTCTTTGTAAAATCTTAAATTTTCTAAAAGTAAAATTTCTTTTGGTTTTAAATTAAAAGCTGCTTTTTTTACCTCTTTTCCAATACAATCAGAAGTTTTTTTAATAGAAATATTTAAAAGTTTTTCTAATGAATTTTTTACACAATCTAATCTTAAGTTTTCAATAACTTTTCCATGAGGCTTATCTAAATGACTCATTAAAATTATTTTTGCATTATTTTCTATTAGATACTTAATTGTTGGAATAGTTTGTCTTATTTTAAAATCATCTTCAACTTCTCCTTTTTCGGTTAAAGGCACATTAAAATCGCAACGAACTAAAACTCTCTTATTTTTAACATCAAAATCTTTAATTGTTTTTATCATAATATTATTTATTATTTTTTAAATTTTTAAATTTTGATATTGATTCTTTTATTGTTTTTTTTAAATCTTCTACATCTACTTCAGGCTTTTTCTTCTCTTTTTCTTCTTTATTCTCATTTACTTTTTTCTCTTTAAAATTTACTGATTTTTCTTTTATTGCTTCTTCTAAAGATAAAAACTCTTTTTTTTCTATTTCTTCTTTTTCGCTTAATTCTTTTTTAAAATCATCTTTTTGATTTTGCCTGTCTTTAATTTTTTTTAAACAAGATTTACAATAAACAGGTTTATTTTCTTCTGGCTTAAATATTAATTTAATATTTTTCCCGCACGAAGAACATTTTGCATTATATAAAGTTTCTTTTTTTGGAATATTTACCGGCATATTTGGAATAAATCCTATCCATTTTTGAATACTTTCTTCAACTTTTTCCCGTGGCGTTCCATATCTTTCTCTTGAAACTTTAATAATTTTCTCTTTATTAGATTCTAATGGTTTTTCAAAAGGAGGTAAAGTTACGGCAGAAAAAGGTTTAGCAGCAATCCCATTAATCATTAATTTTAAATAAATATGATATTTTGGCAAGTTTACTAAATCTTGAGCAGTAAAAACAGGTAAAAATTCTTTTTCTAAAAATTCTGCATCTTCAGCACCAACCCTAAAAGAAATAATTGTTCCAACATTGCCAAAAACCGCATCTTTTACTTTTGTGCTTTTTCCAGTTGCCGTCATTTCTTCTAGTTGAGAAATATATTGGTGAGCTAAAATTAAACATAAACGATATTTTCTTGCTTCTGACAAAATTTCAGCAAAAGATTCTGTAACAAAATTTTGGAATTCATCAACATATAAATAAAAATCTTTTCTTTTTTCTTCTGGAATATCAACCCTCGACATTGCTGCTAATTGTAATTTTGTAATTAAAAGAGCGCCTAAAAGCATTGAATTATCTTCCCCAACCTTACCTTTTGATAAATTTAAAATTAAAATTTTGCCCTCATCCATTATTTTTCTCATATCAATACTCGATTTTACCTGTCCAACAATATTTCTAATTAAAGGATTAGAAACAAATTGCCCTATTTTGTTTTGAATTGCTGCTGTCGCTTCTACTTCATAAGTTTGACTATATCGGGAAAATTCATTAACCCAGAAAGATTTTACAATTGGATCTGTAACATTTTCAATTACTTTTTTTCTAAATTCAACATCAGATAACATTCTGTTTATACCTAAAAGGGTTGCTCCTGGATATTCTAAAAGAGATAAAATAGTATTGTTTAAAATATATTCCATTCTTGCTGACCAAACATCAGGCCAAATTTTTTTAAAAACACCCATTAAACCTGAAGCGACTAAATGTCGATGCTCAATATCAACTTTTTCCATAACATTAAAAGCAATTGGATAATCAATATCTGCAGGATTAAAATAAATTACATCGTTTATACGATTTGAAGGAACATAATCCAATAATTCTTCAGCTGCTTCTCCGTGCGGATCAACAAACCCCATGCCTTTTCCGGCTATAATATCTTGAATAGCCATATTTTTAATCATTTCTGTTTTTCCCATTCCAGTTTTCCCAATAATATACATATGACGTCTTCTATCGTCTGTTTTAATGCCAAACTTTTTTCTAATATTTCTAAATGTTGTTTCTCCAAAATAATTTATTTCGCTATCAACTTTCATAATATAATTTTTAAATTATTCTTAAATTATTCTTTTAATAATTGAATTGGAGGTTCTCCTTTTACCTCAATACGAGGAAGAGTATAATAAGGCGCAGCTGCTTTTGATGGAAAATGAAAAATAGTTGCTAACTCCTCTACATTTAAAACAAATGAGCCAGTACTGTAATCTGCTCCCTTAGGAGATGGGTAAGAAGGATCAACTCTTCTTATATAATTCTTAAATAATTTTCTTTTTTTGACATACAATCTTCTATCTCTTAAAAGATTTAAAGGCAAAAACCAGCTTTTTTTAATTTTAGTTAAAGTTTTCCCTAATGGCACAAGAAAATTTAAATTTTCTGTTCCCAAAGCAGCAAAAAAAGCAAAAGGTAATTTAGCTTTCGCTTTATTAAAATACTCTCTTTTTCCTAAATAAATAAATCTTATATTACACTTAAAAGCTGGTTTTGCTATTTTTTCTTCTATTCTTTTAATAACTTCTTTTTCTCCAGGAGTTAACATCATTTCAGGCATAGGGGTTTCTTTTTTTTCTTCTTGAGGAGGAGAAGGAGGAGTGCCTGAGATTACAACATTTAAAGCATCTAAAATAATAGATTTTTGAGGAGGTTTTTTTGACACTCTTTTTACTAACTCATCTCTTATCTTTTTCCCCTCAGTAATCCAAGGAAGCTCAGCGTCAGTAATAGGCTTTGCTCCAATTTGAACCCATAATTGTTCTCCAGGTCCGATTTTGCTTAAAGACTCTAATAATAAAGACAAAGGATCAACAACTCTTTCTTCTTCAACTTCTAATGCTGTTTCTTTTTCAAAATATGGATAAGTTTTAATTGGATAGCAATTTGGCTTTAAAAATCTATAATCCGTCCCCCATAAATCCCATTCTTTATTTGGAATATCTTGAGGAACATTTTTAGTATAATCTTTTGCAACTGATAATTCTACCATTGGATATTCTCCATAAATGATTGCTTCAACTACATCTTTTAATCTTTCTGGAAATCTTATAAAAAAATGAATTGCTCCTTCAATGGAAACAATTTCAAATGAATAAGAGCGTTGAAATTCTCCGTCAATCCATTTTTCCCACCAGTCAGGAAGCTGATAAAGAACTTGCCGCAAACCATCCATTACTGTTTCCATTGCTCTTATTGGTTTTGATATTTCTTCAGGAAACTTAACCTCTAAAAGAATACATTTGTCTTTCGCAGCAAAAACATTATTTTTCCAAGAAAGCCATAAAAAAGAAAAATACTTCCATAAAAAAAATGGTAAAGGAAGCCAATACCAATTTTTTATTATTTTCCAAACTACTGAAAGAAATGGTTTTAAAAAAATAAATATTTGAGTTAATATTTCTATATCACGCGGAGAAAGATAAAAAAACTGAGAAATCATCTATGATTCTTCTATTAAGTTTATATTAAATTTTCCGTCTTGTGTTTTTTGAAATCTTTTATCTCTTAATCCTAAAATAACAGTATTTGGTTTTACTACTCTTTGTTTTAAAACTTTTTCAACAATTTCTTCTTTTGATAATGGCCTATTTTCTTCTTTTAAAACTTTATAAATAATATCTTTTACAAAACCAGTTTCATATCCCCAATCTTTTAAAGCATAAAG
>JAKPCP010000048.1 GCA_029553225.1 bacterium
AAAATATTTTTTAGATTTGAAAAATAATTTTCTTTTTCGCTTAAAGATTTTTCTTTTATCTCTAATTGATCTTTTAAGTCTTTAAACTCTAAATATTTTGGCTTTAAAATAAAAATTCCGCCAAAAATTAAAGCGATAAATAAAATAAAAGCAATAATTGGAGTGTAACGGCTCATTTTATTTATAAATCTGAGGATTCAAAAAAAGATGAAGGGAAAAGTCAACTTTTCCTTCAGGATTTAATGATACCCCAGATAAAGTTATTTTTGTTAATAAATTTTCTTTTTTAAGATTTAAAATTTCCTGGCCTAAAATAATAAAGTTTTCTGCTTTTGCCTGTAAAATTATTTCGTTATTAGAAGAATTAAAAGAAAAATTGCTAAAGACAATTTTAGGATGAGTTGTTTTTTCCAAAAAGGTAAAAATATTTGAAATGTTTTTATGATTTAAAATTAAATCACTAAAACTGTTAATTTTTTCTTCTTTTTTAAAAACTTCTTTTTTTAATTCAATTTCTTGGGCCGTTTCTTTTAAAAGTTCATCTTTTTGGGCAATTTTTTGGTTTATGTTTTTAATAGAAAAAGAAAAATAAAAATAAGACCCCAGAAAAACTAAAACGCCTATTAAGCAAATAACCAAAAAAAGTGTTGCCCAGGTTGGTACTTCAACCTCCTTTTTGGGTGTAATTTCTATTGCCATATATTTAAAATTATTTTTTAATTACTTTAATTTATTTTAATCAATTTTAAATTGAAAATCAAATTATTCAAATCCTTTTAAAGATAATCCAACTGTTACTGCATAAGAAGGACCGTTTTTTTTAAGAATATCTCCTAAAATAGGATTATACGCTACAGATAAAAAAGGGTTTGCAATTTCTGTTTCTTTTTTCGTCTCATTTAAAAAATATTCTTTTAATCCTGGAAGTAAAGCAGATCCTCCTCCTAAAATAATTTTTTCTATTTCTTTTCCTTCTTGTTTAAAATATTCTCTAAAAACTTTTTTCGCCTCATTTATTATTACATCAATTAAAGGAAGCAATATATCTTTAATACTAATATCTAACTCTTTATCTGGAAGCAACCCATAAAATTTTTTTATTTCCTCAGCTTCATTATAACTAATATTTAATGATTTTACTAATCTTTCTGTTAAATCATTTGATCCTATATTAAAACTATGGCTTATTGTTAAAATTCCTTTTTCAAAAATATTGAAAGTAGTGCTTCTTGCTCCAATATCTAATAAAGCAATAGTTTGTTTACTGTTAACAA
Source organism: bacterium (assembly GCA_029553225.1). GTDB lineage: Bacteria > Patescibacteriota > Minisyncoccia > Minisyncoccales > GWA2-38-27 > JAKPCP01. Next base: position 1,275 of record JAKPCP010000048.1, read on the forward strand.
GTAATGGATTCAAAGATCTGCCTAAAGAAAAAACTTCTGGCTCTAATGAATGAAGAGTTAAATTACAAAGATTAGCAATTTCTTGGTATTGAGTAATTATATTATTAGGAATAGCAACTCCTAAAACTTTTAACGGAGTTTGTCCAACTTTTCCTTCAATAATATTCCAATCAACTGTAATTTCTGATAATGGTAAAGGCACATATGGTCTAATTTCATATTTTATTGCTTCCTGGATTTCATTTTTATTCATTAATGGAAGATTAAAAACTGTAAAAAAACTAGAAAAGTCGGGAATGGAAAAATTAACATCTTTTGTGTTAATTTTTGCTTCTTTTAAAATTGCTAAAATTGCTTCTGCAATTTCATTATTAGATAAAGACAAAACATCTTCTTTAAATTCTCTAAAAGAATTTTCCTCTGAGGTTGATATTTGCAATTCTCCATAATTTTCTAAACTAAAAGTATTGTTTTTTTTGCCAATTTCAATAATTTTTATAGCAAAAGATCCTATATCTATGCCTAAAAATTTATTTGGCTGTTTTTTTAATTTTATATTAAAAATATTTTTAAACATTTATGTTTTATATTTAAATTATATTTTCAAATTATAGCATAAATTATAGAATTTGATAAAATACTTAAAACTTTATATGAATTTAAAAAATTTTTTGTTTTACGGTAAAGAATTTATTTTAGATATTCTTTTTCCAAAATTTTGTTTAAATTGTAAAAAAGAAGGTTCTTATTTATGTTCTGATTGTTTATCTTTGATTGATATTTCAGATAGAATTTATTGCCCGTTTTGCAAATATCCAAAAATAGTTTTAGATAAAAGAACTTGCAAATCTTGCAGAAAAACAAAAAAATTAGATGGCTTATATTGTGCTACTTCTTATAATAATTTTATAGTCAAAAACTTAATAAATAAATATAAATATGAACCATTTATTAAAGAACTTAAAACTCCTTTATCTTTATTGATTATATACCATCTCTTAATTGTAAACAATTCTATTTCAGAAAATATAAATATAAAAGAAATTTTCAAAGATTTTTTAATTATTCCTATACCTCTTTCAAAAAAGAAAATTAAAAGAAGAGGATTTAACCAATCAGAAGAAATTGCTAAAGAATTATCTAATTTTTTACAAACCTCTTTAATAAATAATTGCCTTTTAAAAATAAAAGAAACTTTTCCCCAAGCCCAACTTAAAGAAAAAGAAAGAGAAGAAAATATTAAAAATGTTTTTATTTGTAATA
>JAKPCP010000066.1 GCA_029553225.1 bacterium
TACTTAAAATCAATACTTGTCGCATCTTTTTCATCTTTTCCTTTTAAAATATCAAAAACTATTCTTGCGTCTTCTGTTGTTTTTGCAATTGGCCCTATTTGATCTAAAGATGAAGCATAAGCAACTAACCCATAACGAGAAACACTGCCATAAGTTGGTTTTAATCCAACTACTCCGCAAAAAGAAGATGGTTGTCTGATTGATCCTCCAGTATCAGAACCTAAGGCAAAACAACACATATCAGAAGCAACAGCAGCTGCTGATCCACCTGAAGAACCACCTGAAACTCGTTTTAAATCATAAGGATTTTTTGTTGTAAAAAAAGCAGAGTTTTCAGTTGAAGCGCCCATTGCAAACTCATCTAAATTTGTTTTTCCTAAAAAAATCGCTTTTTGCTCTTTTATTTTTTTAATACAAGTCGCATCATAAGGAGAAACATAATTTTCTAACATCTTTGAAGCGCAAGTTGTCTTTAAACCTTGAATTAAAATATTATCCTTTATAGCCATTGGCACCCCGCTTAAAATAGGTAATTCTTCATTGTTTGAAATTAATTTGTCAACTTCTTTTGCCTGCTCTAATGCTAATTTTTTAGACAAGAATAAAAAAGCAGAAATATCTTTATCTTTTTCTTCTATTTTTTTAAAATAATTTTTTGTAAGTTCAACTGCAGAAAATTCTTTTTTTACCAAACCATAATGAATATCTTTTATAGTTAAATTGTCTAATTTCATTTTAAATTTATTTTAAAATAGTTTTTACTTTTACATATCTATCTTTTTTTTCTATTGTCATTTTAATTATTTTTTCAATTAATTTTTCGTCAAAAGAGAAAGACCCATCTTTTCTTAAAAAGCTTAATTCTTTTTTTAAAAATTTTTCATTCGGATGAAAAGAGGGCTCAATTTTTGAAACATTAACTTTTTCTAATAAATTAAAATAATTTAAAATCTCATCTAAATCTTTACTAAATTTTTCTTCTTCTTTTGTATTAATTTCTATTCTTGAAAGTTTTGCTATATGTTTTATTTCTTCTTTATCTATCATATTTAATTAAACTAATTATTTTATTTTACCAAAATTTAATTTTAAAATTATTCTGATTCTATTAAAACATCATGCAATTCATCTAAATTTTCAAGTACTAATCCCGCGCCCCTGGCAACAGCAGTTACTGGATCTTCAATAATTTTTGTTGGAATTCTTGTTTCTTCTTGAATTAATAAATCCAATCCCTTTAATAAACTCCCTCCTCCAGCAAGATAAATTCCCTTGCCCATAATATCAGATAAAATTTCTGGAGGAGTCTCTTCAATTGTTGTTTTAATTGAATAAACTATTTGTTTTACTGATTTTGCCATTGCTTTCCTTATATCTTCATCAGAAACTAAAATTTCTTCAGGCAAACCTGTTATAAGATTTCTTCCCCGCAAAGCAAATTCTTTTTTTTCTTTTAAAGGGTAAGCAGAACCAATATTAATTTTTGCTTCTTCAGCCGCTCTTTCTCCAATTAATAATTTATATTCATCTTGTATATAATGAATTATATCTTCATTTAATTTATCTCCGGCAACTCTTAAACTTTTAGCAACAACTATTCCTCCTAATGATATTACCGCTACTTCGGCTGTCCCCCCTCCAATATCAACAATAAAGTTTCCTCCTGCTTCTTGAATTTCAAGCCGAGCGCCCAATGCCGCAGCCATAGGCTCTTCTATTAAAAAAACCTCTCTTGCGCCAGCATTTCTTGTTGCGTCAAACACTGCTTTTCTTTCCACTTCAGTTACTCCATAAGGAATGCCGACAATTACTCTTGGCCTCGGGCCTAAAATAAACTTTCTTTTATTTACTTTTTCAATAAAATATTTAAGCATTTGTTCTGTAATTTCAAAATCAGAAACAACTCCATCAACCAAAGGCCTTGTTGCGACAATGTGAGCAGGAGTTCTTCCAACCATTTTTTTTGCTTCTTCTCCAATTGCTAAAACTTGCCCTGTTTTCTGATTTACAGCGACAACAGAAGGTTCATTTATTACAATCCCCTTTCCTCTCACATAAACCAAAGAGGTTGCTGTGCCTAAATCAATAGCAATGTCATAAGAAAGTTGAGAAAAAATATTTCCAGCGCTTGATTTTTTATTATTATTTTCTTTTTTAAAAAATTTAAAATTCACCATTTATTTGCTTATTTCTTTTACAAATTTAATTACATCTTTTATTTTAATTAATTTTGATTTCTTTTCATTTCTTTTTTTTATTTCAACACATTCTTTTTCTAAAGTTTTTTTAGTTAAAAGAACCCTGTAAGGTATCCCAATTAAATCTGCATCAGAGAATTTTTCACCAGCAGTTTTGTCTTCTCTATCGTCATATAATACTTCAATTTTTTCTTTTTGTAAATCATTATAAATTTTATCTGTTTTGTTTATTATTTCTTTATCTTTTTCAATTCTAATTAAATGAAGCAAATAAGGGCTGACGTTTTTAGGCCAAATTATTCCTTTATCGTCATGATAAACTTCAACAACTGCCCCCATTAATCTACTTATTCCAATTCCATAACAACCCATCATTATTATTTTCTCTTCTCCATTTTTATCTTTAAATTTTAAATCAAAAGGTTTGCTAAATCTATCTTTTAATTTAAAAATATTTCCAACTTCAATTGCTTTTTTAATTTTTAAATCTTTATTTTTACACTGAATACACTGATAATTTGATTCTTTAATAATTTCTTTATTTATTGCCAATCTGCATTTTTCACATAAATATATTTCATCTTCTCCATAAGGAGTAATTGTCTGAAATTCGTGAGAATATTTTGAAAAAGCGCCTCCGGAAGCATATGTTAAAAAAGTTTGTTTTTTAATTCCGCATCTGTCAAAAATTTTAAAATAAGCTTTTTTTGCTTTTTCATGATAATTATCTAAATCTTTCTCATCTTTATGAAAAGAATAAAGATCTTTCATTATAAATTCTCTGCCTCTTAATAATCCAGATTTTGCCCGCAATTCATTTCTAAATTTATTTTGAATTTGAAAAACATAAACAGGTAAATCTTTATAAGAATGAACAAATTTTTTAACCAGAGGAGTAATTATTTCCTCATGGGTCCATCCTAATCCCATATCTTTGCCTCTTTGATTTTTAAATTTAAACATTATATTTTCTTCCTGCTGCCATCTGTTTGTTATTTCCCAATTTTCTTTTGGATGAAGAGCGGGAAGAAAAACTTCTTGCCCAGAAATATTTATCATTTCTTCTCTTACAATATTTTCAATTTTTTTTAAAACCAAAAAACCTAAAGGCAAATAAGAATAAACTCCGGCCATCAGTTTATCAATAAAACCACCACGAATTAATAGTTGAGCATTAATACTTTCCTCATCTTTTAGATTTTCTTTTATAGTTTTTGTGAAAAGAGAAGACTGCTTCATTGAATTAAAAAATTCTTATTATATCTTTTATTGTTACATAAACCATTAAAATTAAAAGCAAGACAAAAGAAATAAGAATTGCATTTTGTTCAACTTTTTCGCTTATGGGTTTTTTTCTTATTTTTTCAATTAATAAAAATAAAAACCTTCCACCATCAGTTGCAGGAATCGGCAAAATATTAGCTAAAGCAAGAAAAATTGAAATTATAGCAACAAATTGTAAAAAATAAGATAATCCCATTTTACTTGCCTGATTAAATAAATCAAAAACTCCAACAGGTCCCATTAACTGCGCTTGAACTGGTTTTCCTGTTACCCAGTTTACTATTGCGTCAATCCAACCTTTTACTGCCATAATTGTTAAATTCACTGTTGCTTTTAATCCTTCTATAGGAGCTTTATAAAAAGGATAAGATTTTATTCCAACTCTTATAAGTCCAACGCCTAAGGCTCCTTCGCCAGAAGGAGGAGAAACCCTAGGAGTTAAGAAAACATCTTTTATTTCATTGCCTCTTTTTATAGTTAAAATAATTTCCTCTCCTTTATATTTCTCAATCAAATCTTGAAAATCTTTTACTTTTTCAATTTTAAAACTTGATTCCTTATATTTTAAATTTAAAATTATATCCCCTGCTTTAATTCCTGCTTTTTCTGCTGGAGAGTTAGAACTTACCTCAATTATTTCAACCATAGGATTTAAAATATTTTCATTATCATCGATAACGCTTGGCACGCCTAAACCCATAACAATAGAAAGTAAAATAAAAGAAATAATCCAGAAAGAAATAACTCCTCCTAAAATAATTAATGATTTTTGCCAAAACGGCTTTGCGCTAAAACTTTGCGGATCATCAATTTTTTTATCTTCTCCGTATAACTTAACAAAAGCACCAAAAGGCAATAAATTTAAAGAATAAAGAGTGTCTTTAAATTTTATTCCCCAAATTTTTGGAGGATAACCAAGACCAAATTCTTCTACTTTTACTTTAAATTTTTTCGCTAAAACAAAATGGCCTAATTCGTGTAATACAATTAAACCAACTAAGCTGATAAAAGCAATAAGAATGCCCGAAAAAGAAAACATAACTTTTAAAACTTTATTTTAATTTTAATTAATAAATATAATTAATTATCCATTATCTCTTTTCTTTTCTTATCTGATAGTTCTTTAATTTTTTTATTGTATTCGTCAATTATTTCCTGCAATTCTTCTTTTGCTCTATATTTATCATCTTCTTTAATCTCCCCTTCTTTTGTCCTTTCTTGAATTTCTTCCCATGCTTTTTCCCGCCATTTTCTAATTGTTTTATTTGCTTCTTCTTGTTTCTCGGAAATTATCAAAAGAAAATTCTTTTTATATTCTTCTGAAATTGGCGGAAAAGAAATCCTAATTGAATCTTTTTCAACAATAGGAGAAACTCCTAAATTTGATGAAAAAACTGCTTTTTCAATAGGTTCAATATAGGATTTGTCCCACGGAGAAATTACAAGTTGTTTCGGATCTAAAATAGAAATAGAAGCCAATTGCTTTAAAGGAAATTTCTGTCCAAAACATTCAACTGAGATATCTTCAATTAAAGCAGGGGAAATTCTTCCTGTTCTAATTTTTAATAATTCCTTTTCAAAAAAGGAAACAACTTTGTCTAATTCTGGAATAATTTTTTTAATTATTTCTTTGTAGTCTATCATATTTCTATTAATAATAATTCAATCGCTAATTTAGGATTAACATTTGTTGTTGAAATCAAAAAATTAGTCGATTGAATTAAATTTATAATTTTTATAATTTTTGATAAAGAATATTTTTGTAAAATTTTATTATTTTCTTTTTCTTTAATATTTAATCTCAAAAGTAATTCATACCTGAAATAATTTAACCAAATATTTAAAATCTCAGAAATTTTTAATAGAAAATTAGAATTTTCTTCAATTAGTTTTTTAAGATAATTAAAACGAAAAGAAATATCAGAATTAATAATATTTTCTAATTCGGAAATAGTTTTTTTGTAATTTGAATAAGCATCTGGAGAATTTAAAAGATCTATTACTGTTCCTGGTTTTCCTTTTGCTATTAAAAAGATCTCTTCCGTGTTATTAAATTGTTTTTTAGAAAAAATATATTTTTCAATTTCTTTTTTTTCAACTGGAAAAAAGTTTATTTTTTCAACTCGGGAAAGAACAGTCGGCAAAAGCATTTCCGGATAACTGGTAATTAAAATTAAAATAGCATCTCCTTTTGGCTCTTCTAAAAATTTTAAAAAACAATTCTGGGCTTCATAAGTCATTAAATGAGCATCATCTATTATTGCTATTTTATATAAAGATGAAAAAGAACGCAACGAAAGTTTTAAAATTAAATCTTTTATTTGTTTTATGCCTATTGATTTAGAAGAATTTAAACTATTTTTTTTATTTTTGTTTTTTTCGTTTTGTAAAAAAACAGGTTCTATAATTACAAAATCAGGATAAATTCTTTTTTCAATATCAAGACAATTTTTACAATTATTGCAAGGTTTTATTTTGCCACTATCTAGACAGTTTAAAAATTTAACAAATTCTACAGCCAAAGTTTTCTTTCCTAATTTTTCTTCTCCTGAAAATAAATAAGCATGGGAAAGTTTTCCCTTTTCTTTTGATTTTTTTAATAATTGCCACTGCTTTTGATGACCAATTATCATTGAAATTTTATTTTTTACTCATTATGCTTTTTTTATAAACATCTAAATTATCTAAAACAATTCCAGTTCCTTTTGCTACACAAAAAATAGCCTCATCAGCTAAAAAACAAGGAAGACCTGTTGATTGAGAAATTAATTGATCAAGATTTCTAATTAACGCTCCTCCACCAGAAATTATCATTCCCTTATCCATAATATCAGCAGAAAGCTCAGGGGGAGTTTCTCTTAAAACTCTTTTTATAACTAAAATGATTTCGTTTAATTTATCAGAAATTGCTTCACATACTTCATTCGAAGTAATTTTTATATTTTTAGGCATTCCTGAAATTAAATCTCTTCCTCTTATTTCCATTTCTTTTTGATTCTTTTCAAAAACCGCTGTTCCTATTTTTAATTTAATCTCTTCAGCAGTTTGTTCTCCAATAGCTAAATTATATTTTTTCCTTATATAATCAGAAATCGCTTGATCTAATTTATCTCCACCAACCCTTAAAGACGCCCAATTAACTATTCCTCCTAATGATATTACTGCTACCTCTGCTGTACCGCCGCCAATATCTACAATCATATGTCCAGAACAAGAATTAATAGGAATACCTGCGCCTATTGCTGCTAAAATCGGTTCTTTTGCAACATAAACTGCTTTTGCTCCAGCTGACATTCCGGCTTCAATAACTGCTCTTTTTTCAGTCGAGGTAATACCTGCTGGCACACCTACTAAAATTTCTGGTTTTAAGAATTTTAACCTTCCGATCGTTTTTTTAATAAAATATTTTATCATTGCTTCTGTTATCTTGTAATTTGCGATCACTCCGTCTTTTAAAGGTTTGTAAACTTTTATTGTATCCGGAGTTCTTCCTATCATTTCTTTTGCTTCTTTTCCAATTGCTAAAATTTTATTTTCTGATAAAGAAACTGCCACAATTGACGGTTCGTTTAAAACAATCCCCTTTTTAGGCGTGAAAACAACAGAATTGCATGTTCCTAAATCTATTCCAATTTTTTTATTAAATATATTTTCCATATTTTTAAATTTTAATCTTTTATTCTTTTTATATCTGCCCCTAAACTTTCTAGCCGCTCCTCTATTTTTTCATATCCTCTATCAACCTGATAAATATTATTAATAATTGTTTCTCCTTTTGCAACAAGGCCAGCAATAATTAAAGCTGCACCTGCCCGCAGATCAAGACTTGGAATCTCCATCCCATACAAAGGAGTTGGCCCATTTATTATTGCCCGATGAGGATCGCAAAAAATAATATCTGCTCCCATTTTATTCAATTCTTCTAAATATTTTAAACGGCCTTCATATAACGGATCATGAATTAAAGTTGGCCCTTTTGATTGAGTAGACAATACTCCTAATTCTGGCTGCAAGTCGCTATGAATTCCAGGATAGGGAAGACTTTGAATTTTATCCATTTTTAATAATTTTGAAGGAAATATTTTAATTATATTTTTATCTAAAACTTTAAAATTAGCGCCAAAATCTTTTAATTTTTTTAAGAATAAAGAAAGAAAAGCAATTTCGGCATCTTTAATTAAAACTTCTCCCTTTGTAGCCAATGCAGCAACAATAAAAGTGCCTGTTTCAATTGGATCTGAAATAATTTTATGCGTAAATCCATTTAATTTCTTTTTTCCAACTATTTCAAAAGAATGTGCCTCTATTCGTCTTATTTTCACGCCCATTTTTTTTAATACCTTTATTAAATCTTGGGTTTGATAATCTTCATCTGCTATTTTTAAAATAAATTTTTGAGAAAAAAGAGAAGCAAATAATAAGATATTTTCAGTTGCGGTAACGCTAAATTCTTTTAAAACTATTTCTATTTTTTTACCTTCTTTTACCTCTTTATCAGGAATAGAAAAATAATTATCTGTTTTCAAAAAATCAGGACCTTTTTCAAAATAATAAAAACTACCCTTTGAAGAAATTTTAAACCCCAATTGTTTAAAAGAATCGAAATGAGTATCTAATGGTCTTGCGCCTATTAAACATCCCCCAGGAGAAATAATTTTTATTTTTCCAAATCGAGCAAGCAAAGGGCCTAAAATAAGAATTGATCCCCTAAAATTACTTACTATGTCAAAAGGAATTTTTTCTGGATTAATGTTTTGACAATTTATTTTTACTTTTCTTTTTGATAAATATGAAATTTCCGCACCTAAACTTTCAAGAATTTTTAACATTTTAGAAACATCTTCGATTAATGGAAGATTATCAATAATGCAATCATTATTTGTTAGAAGGGTTGCGGCAAGAATTGGAAAAGCAGCATTTTTTGCTCCATTTATATTTACTTCTCCATTTAGGCTTTTTCCACCTTTTATTATAAATTTTTCAGGCATAAAAAATAATAATTATGATTTATCTTAATCCATAATTTAAAAATTGGCAAGAAGGAAAAAATTTGGTAAAATTATCTTATTGTATATTAGTTAAAGATTTTTTGATTTTTATAAATTATTTTTATGACCCAAAAAAATAAAAAAATATTGTTTTTTTCAATAGTTTTAGCTTTTATTATAATTACTCCAATTATTATCCTCTATTCAATAGGATTAAGAATTGATTTTAAAAATAAAAGAATTGTTCAACCCGGACTTATTTTTGTAAAAACTTCTCCTAAAAATGCTCAAATATATATAAATGAAAAAAATATAAAAAAAACTGATTTTTTATTTGGTTCAGCTGAAATTAATAATCTTTTACCTAATAGATATAAAGTAAAAATTGCAAAGGAAGGATTTCAGGTTTGGGAAAAAAATTTAGAAGTAAAAGAAGGATTAGCAACAGAGGTAAAAGATATTATTTTGTTTCCTGAAATTCTTTCTTTAAATGTTTTTTCAAAAAATATTGAAAACTTTTTTATTCCGCCATCAAATAAATCAAAAATAATTTTACAAGAAAAAGAGATAAACGAAATAAAAGAAAAAAGCACTGATTTAAACAATTGGACTTTAAAAATTTTTGATTTAAATACAAACATTAAAACTCCATTTATTTCTAAAGAAAATATATCTAAAAAAGATATTGAGCTAACTAATTTATTTTTTTCTCCTGATTCCAAAAAAATATTAATGGAAACAAAAGAAAAAGTTTTAACTAAAAAAACAACTGATAAAGAAACCTTTTTAACAAAATATTATATTATAGAAACAGAAAAAACGCCTGCTTTTGCTGTCTTAGTTAATTACTTGAATCAAAATACAACAAATATCGTTTTTAATCCTAATGATTATCAAAAAATATTATTTTTAGAAGATGGAAAATTAAAAGAAATAGATTTGGTAAAAAATTTACAACCTAAAATACTTTTAGAAAATATTATCTCTTTTACTATTAATAATAACAATATTTACTACCTTGATTCTTCAGGTTTTACTTTTAAAACTGATTTTTCTTTTTCAAATACCGAAAAAATAAATGATTCAAATATTTCTTTAAACAAAGAAGCAAAATACAATATTTATGTTTTTAATTCTTTTATTTTTTTGAAAGAAAATGATGTTTTGTATTTATTAAATAATGAAAAAAAAGATTTTGAAAAATATTTTGAACCTGTAAAAAACATTATTGTATCTTATGATTATAAAAAATTACTACTTTTTAATGATTCAGAAATTTGGATTATTTATTTAGAAGATAAAAATGACCAACCATATAAAAAGAAAGGAGATAAAGTATTTATTACTCGATTATCTCAAAAAATTGAAAATGCTTCTTGGATTAGTAGTTCTTATATAATATTTAATTCAGAAAATGAAATAAAAATTGCAGAAACTGATGACAGAGATAAAATAAATATCTTTGATATCTCAAAAAATGATAAAGATATAAAATACAATAATCCAAAAGTAATTTTCAATAATTTTGATAAAAAACTCTATATTTTAAATGAAAAAACTCTTTACCAATCTCAAAAAATAATTCAGTAAAATTTAATAAAAAAGCGAGATAAATATCTCGCTTTTAAAAATAAATTATCTTTTCCTCCATTGTCTCGCTCTTCTTGCACGTTTCAATCCAAATTTCTTTCTTTCTCTTTGTCGCGGGTCTCTTGTCAAACATCCTGCTTTTCTTAATTTTTTTCTAAAATCTGGGTTAAATTCTACCAATGCTCGAGAAATTCCATGCATTACTGCTTCAGATTGAGAATGAATTCCTCCTCCTTTTACATTTATTGTTATTCTAAATTTATCTAAACATTTCATTTTTTCAAGAGGAGATTCAATGATTTTTTTCATTTCAATTGTTGGAAAATAAACATCATACGGCTTATTATTAACAATAATTTCTTTTTCTCCTTTAGTATAAAGTCTTACTCTTGCAATACTGGTTTTTCTTCTGCCGGTTGCTTCAAAATAAGAAGATATTTCTTCTTTTGTCTCTTTTTCTTTTTCCTTTTCTTTCTTTTCTGGTTTTTTGATAAGATTTTTTACCTCTTTTTCTTTTATTTCTTTTGTTGTTTTTGATTGTTTTTTAAGAGGTTTAGTTTCCTTTTCTTTTGTCTCTATATCCATATTTTCAAATTTTAATGTGTTTGTTTTCATACAATAATCTTTAATCTTTTTATTTGTTTTGCTCTTAATTTATTTTTAGGAAGCATTCCTAAAACCGATTTTTTTAAAGCTTTTTCAGGATTTTTTTCAAGCATCTCTTTTAATGAAGTTTCTTTTAATCCTCCTAAATATCCACTATGGTGATAATAAATTTTTTGGTCAAGTTTTCTTCCAGAAATTTTAATTTTTCTAATATTTTTAACAACTACAAAAGCTCCATTGTCTTTGTAAGGTAAAAAATTTTCCTTATTTTTCCCACGCAAAAGAGTAACTATTTTTGTAGATATTTCTCCTAAAGTTTTGCCAGTTGCATCAATTGTATATGTTTCTCTTTTCATAAAATTAATTTTATTTTACAAGCTCAACAATTGCCATTTTAGCGCCATCTGATTTTCTCCTTCCTAATTTTATTACTCTTGTGTATCCTCCTTTTCGCTCTAAATACAAAGGCGCAATTTCTTCAATTATTTTTTTAGTTGTTTTTGGTGAAAAATATTTTAATAATTTTCTTCTGGCAGACAAATCTCCTTTTTTTGCATCAGTAATAAATTTATCAGCCAATCTTTTAATTTCTTTTGCCCTTACTTCTGTTGTTTTAATTTTTCCTTTTTCAAAAAAAGAAACCAATAATAGCTTTTTAAAAGCCTTTCTTTGATCCTTTTCTCTTGAAAATTTTTTGACCTTTTTTGATTTATACATAAACTTTTATTTTTTTGTTTTCTTTAATTTCCTTTTTTTTGTTTCTTCTTTTTTTGTTTTTTCCTCATTTGCTTTCCCTTCTTCTTTTTCAAATTTATCTTTATATTCAGAAGAAATTAAAGAAAAAATATCAATTAAAATTTTTGAAGCTTTATATAATGCTTCCTCTCCTGTAATTGTTCCATCTGTTTCAATCTCTAAAATTAATTTATCAAAATCTGTTCTTTCTCCAACTCTCATATTTTCTACATTATAATTAACTCTTCTTATCGGAGAAAATAAAGAGTCAATAGAAATTACTCCAACCTCTAATTTTGATTTCTTTTTTCTTTCTTCTACTGTTTCATACCCTATTCCTTTTTCAATTTGAATTTCCATTTCAACTTCTGTCTTTTTGTTTGTAATAGTTAAAATATGACAATCTTTATTTATTAATTCAACTTGAGAAGGAAACTCAAAATCAGATCCCTTTACCTCTTTTTCTCCTTTTATTTTTAAAACTGCTTTTTGAGGTTCATCTGAATAAAGCTTAAACCTCATTTGCTTTAAATTTAAAATTATATCAATTATATCTTCTAATACTCCATCTATTGTTGAAAATTCATGATTAATTCCCTTAATTTTAACTTGAGTAACAGCTGCTCCTTCAAGTGAAGATAATAATACTCTCCTTAAAGCATTTCCAATTGTTATTCCATATCCAGGATAAAAACCTTCTATTTCAAAAGTAGTTAAATTATTTTTTTTCTCAATAATTTTTGGTTTATTTTGTAAAAACATTTTTTAAAAATTATTTATTAATTAAAATAATAAATTTAATTTTTTTATCTTGAATAAAATTCGAAAATACTTGAAATTTCTACTGGCGGTATTAAATCCTCTGGAGTAGGTTCAGATAAAACTTTTCCCTCCATTTTTTCAACATCAAGTTCTAACCATAATGGAGGCTTATATTTTTTTAATTCTGGAATAATATTTGAAAAAACTGGCTTTTTTATTGATGATGGCGCAACTTTAATTATATCTCCCTTTTTAACCTCAAAAGAAGGAACATTAATTTTTTTTCCGTTTACTAAAAAATGATTATGGCTTACAAGCTGGCGCGCTTTTGGCAAAGTATTAGCAAAACCTAAATTTAAAACTACATTGTCTAATCTTAAAGATAATTTTTTCATTAATAAAACTCCTGCATCTTCAACTTTTCCTCTTTTCTTTAAAATATCTTTTACATAATTTTTAAATTGTCTTTCACGCAACCCATATAATTCTTTTAACTTTTGCTTTTCTTTTAGCTCTCTTCCATATTCAGAAAGATTTTTTTTATTTTTTGATTTTTTCATTTTAAAATTAAAAATTTATATATTAAACTCTTCTTACTTTAGGTGGCCTGCATCCATTATGAGGAATAGGAGTTATGTCTTTTATGGAAATAATATTTAACCCTTGATTTACCAATGAACGCAAGGCAGAATCTCTTCCCGAACCTATCCCTTTGACAAAAACAGAAATCTTATCAATTCCTATTTTTTTAACAGCTAAAGCAATTGCCTCGGCTACTTTTGAAGCAGCAAAAGGGGTTGCTTTTTTTGTTCCTTTAAAGCCAATCGAACCTGCACTTACCCAAGATAAAACATTTCCCCTCTCATCTGTTAAAGTGATTATTGTGTTATTATATGAAGAAGAAATATAAATTTTGCCAAACTCTTTTTTATAAACAGGTTTTTTAATCTCTTTTTTTACAGCTGATTCTATTTTTTCTTTTTCTTTTAATAATTCTTCTTCGCTTTTTTGTATAATACGCGTTTTACCCATAAATTTTAAAATTTAAGTTTATGTTGGTTGTGGCGGTGGTTTTCTACCAGAACCTACGGTTTTTCTTACATTTCCCCTTACAGTCCTTGAATTAGTCTTTGTTCTTTGTCCCCTTACTGGCAAGCCTTTAATATGACGAATGCCTCTTTTACAACCAATATTTTTCAACCTTTTAATATTATTTATTGTTTCTCTTCTTAAATCTCCTTCAATTTTATAATTTTCTTCAATAATTTCTTTTATTTTATTAATTTCTTCTGGTGTTAAATCTTTTGCTTTTTTATTAAAATCTATTCCTGCTTCAAGCAAAATTTTCCTACTTAAAGATAATCCTATACCATAAATATAGGTTAAAGATATTTCTATTCTTTTGTTATCTGGAATATTAATTCCAATAATTCTTGGCATATTTTTTTATCCCTGACGTTGTTTATGTTTTGGATTTTTACAAATTATATATACTCTTCCTTTCCTACGAACAACTTTACAATTTTTACAAATTTTTTTTACTGAAGGTTTAACTTTCATTTTATTTTTAAATTATTTTTCCCTATATATTATTCTTCCTTTTGTCTCATCATAAGGACTCATTTCAACAACAACCCTATCTCCTATTAAAATTTTAATTTTATGTATTCTTAATTTACCGGCAAGATGAGCAATTATTTCTTTACCATCGTCTAATTTTACCTTAAACATAGCGCTTGGTAAAGCTTCTAAAATAACACCTGTTTTTCGGTTTAATTTTTTATCAATTTTTTCCATTTATATTTTTTGTAGAATTTTTAAATTTATCAAAATTATTTTAATTTGTCAATAATTAAAGAGGCGAAGAATCTATATTAACATCTATTTCTATTTTATTTATATCATTAGGAATTGTTTTTCTCCAGAAAGGAATAGATTTTATCTCAATTTTTGAGAACATAGAATCTTCAGATATTAAATTATTAATTTCATACAAAGATTTACCAGCAAGAGCTTTTTTAACTTCATTAATATCAAAATCAGGATAAACTCTTGCTTTTATTTCTAAATCAAGCATCACTCTATCATTTTCTCTTGATTTTAAAGAAAATTTCTTTGAAATAGTTTCTTCTTGAATTTTTTTACCCTCTAAAATATTTAAACTTATAATATTTTTTACAAAATTATCTAAATCAGATTTTTTAAAAGCTAATCCTTCTGTTTTAATTGTTAATTCAAAATCAAAAGAATTTGCCTCTTTATTCACTTCAACAGAAGAAGATTCTTTAATTACCTCTTCTTTAACTGTTTCATCTAATAAAATATAATCTTGAGAAATATTATTTTTTAAATAATTTATGCTTTCTTCTTTTAATTTTTTTAATAAAGTTTCTTTAGCATTATTTATATCTTCTTCACTTACTTTTAAAACTTCACCCTTAAATCCTCCTTTCATTGGCTGAAAAGATTTACCATAAAAAGCAGTATATTTATCAGTGCCGGCAAACCCAGGAATAGAAAAAGTAGAAGGACCGATATTGTAATCTTCGCCAGGTTCAGCTGCTTGAACCTCAATATCTAAAAATCCAGGCACTAATTTATTTCCCTCATAGGTAGCTCCAGGAATAGTTACTTGTTTTATTGATCTAAATAATTTTCCGTCAGCAGAAACAAAACGAGTAGTTGCAACAAGAGTTTGAGGAGAAGTAGAATAATTATTATAAACTCTTATTATACCCTTTGCCTTTTCTTCTTTTTGAACTTTGCCAGTAGCGGGAAAATTTGAAGAAGTTGACCTTTCATCTGTAAAAACTTTTCCAGGAATTACTCTTGTTAAAAAATCCGCCTGACTGGCATTTTTATCAATAACTATCGTATCTTTTAAAGACAAAATTTCTGTTTTTGGAGAAATTTCAATTCTTGTTTTTTCAAAAAAAATAAAATAAACCCCGCTGCAAAATAAAACTATAAAAAGAAAAGATAAAATTATATTTTTAAAATTAATTTTATGTTTTTTCCTAATTTTATCTTTTTTAAATCCAAATTTTTTATAATCTCTTCTTTTATTTTGATTAAAATCATTTATTTCTCCTATTTTTTCTTCTTCTTTGTGATAAGTTTTTATATTAAGCTTTATCTCTTCTTCTTTTTCTTCTATTTTCTCTAAATCTAATTCTTCTTCATCATTTTTAGGAGGAATAATATCAAAAAATTTCTCTGGCATAATTTATAAATTTTTTTCTTTTTATATTAATTTTTAATTATACAATATCATTCTTATTTTACCAAATCTTTCATTTTTACGATGTGGGCAATGCAGGATTTGAACCTGCGACCTTTTCGATGTGAACGAAACGCTCTACCCCTGAGCTAATTGCCCTTATATTTATAATATAATTTTTTTATATTATAATAAATAATATGAAAATATTTGAATTATATTTTAATCCGAAAGCAGAAGAAGATAAGTTTTTTGATAGTTTTATTTACGAACCAGTAAAATCTTATGAAAAAAAACTGGGGACTTTATGCGCTGCTGGAGAATTAAAAAACGCTATTTATCAAAATTCAAATTTCTTAAAAAAAATCGCAAATAATATTAAAGAAAATTATTATAACATTTCTTATAATAACCCTGAAAAAGCAATCTCTCAAAGTTTAAAAAAAATAAATGAATTTTTATCTGAAGAACTAAAAAAAGATAATATTTCTTGGCTTGGAAATTTAAATTTTGCCTTATGCTCAATTAAAGATTATGATTTAATTTTTACCAAAACAGGAGATATTAAAATTATTCTTATAAGAAACGGGAAAATTATAGAAATAGATAAAAATTTAGATTCTTCTGAGATTGAACCTTATCCCTTAAAGGTATTTTTAAATATTGCTTCTGGAAAACTCTTAGAAAATGATTTAATTTTTATAATTACCAGAGATTTATACAATTTCTTTTTAAAAGAAAATATTTTCAGAAAAATATCCCAATATGAATTCCTTAATGAAAAAAGAGTTAAAAATATTTTATCATCAGCAGTTTTAAAAAATAAAAATAAAATATCAGGAGTATGTTTATTAATTATTTTAAATCCAAAAAATGAAAAAGAAGAAAGTTTTAAGGAAATATTTTTTAAAAAAAATAGTTTTTTCTCAAAAAGTTTTTTAAAAAAAATAGATTTTTTAAAAAAAGGAGAAAGAGGAAATAAAAAAAGAAAAACAAAAAAGAAAAAAGAAAATAAAAAAAAATTTAAATCATTTAAAAATTATAAAAAAATATTAAAAAACCAGCAAAAATATAAAAAAATAATTATAATTTTATTGCTGGTTTTTATTTTCTTTTTAGGAATTATTCTTTTTTAGAATTTATTTTAATTCTACTTGCGCGCCTGCTTCTTCAAATTTCTTTTTTAGATCTTCTGCTTCTTCCTTTTTTACATTTTCTTTTATAACCTGGGGACCATTAACAACTGCATCTACTAAATCCTTTGCCTCTTTCAATCCTTTTCCAGTAATATCTCTTACTATTTTTATAACTTCAATTTTTTTATCACCAATTCCTTTTAAAACAACATTAAAAGATGTTTTTTCCTCTCCTAAAGATTGGGAAGCATCAGAACCGCTTGCAGCAACAGGAGCAGCAATAACTTGAGGAGCAGCAGATACATTAAATTTTTTTTCTAAAATTTTCACTAATTCTGATAAATCTAAAACAGACATTTTTTCTATTTCTTCTACGATTTTTTTAAATTTTTCAGGAATTTCTATTTTTTCTTCTTTTTTATTTTCTTCTGTCATATTTTTATTTTTTATTTTAATTTTTAATAATTATGCTTTAGCCTTTGCTAAAACATTTAAAAGACCTTTAATATTTGCTTCTAAAACATTTACAAAATTTGATATTGGCGCATTTATAGTCCATACTAATCTTGATATTAAATCCTCTTTTGAAGAAATCATTGATAAAGAAATCACCTCATCTTTTCCAACAAACTCTTTTTCAAAAAATCCTCCTAAAATTTTTAAATTTTCATTAGTTTTCGCAAATTGATAAGCAACTTTTAATGGCGATATTTCATCTTTTAAACTAAAAATTACAGCAACATCTTCTTTAAACTCATCTTTTGGAAAATTAATATTATTTTCTTTAAAAGCAATATCTAATAATGTTTTTTTAACTACATATAAAAACGCTCCTTCCTTTTTTAAATTTTCTCTTAAGTTGAAAATTTCTTTTGCTTTTAATCCTTTAATACCTACAAAAAAAATTGCCTTTCCTTTTTGAATATTTTCTTTTAAATTTTCAACTATTTTTTGTTTTTCTTCACGAGTTTTTGGCATAAAAAAAGTTGTCGCCGCAGACAACTAAATCGAAAATAAAAATGCCTTGATAGGACTTATTCTTTTTTAAAAGATGCCTATTGTCTACGGCTAATTAATTTTATTATAATTTTCTATCTTATATTATTAAATAATTTTGTCAATAGTTTTATTCCGAAATACATAAAAGGTATTGAGAAGTACTACAATTTTTCCCTTGATAAGGAGTAAAAGAATTTACAAACTCCGCTCCTCCAGTTAAACCAGTAGATAATCCTCCTATTATTGCAACTTCAGTATATTTTCCTTCTTCAGTATAACAAGTTGGTAAAGAAATATTTCCTTTCTTATTTTGAATATAATCATAATATCCAGATATAATTTTCTCTCCGTTTGTCCAATTTTGGCAAGTACTTGTATAACTATATTGTTCTTGAAGAGAAACAGTTTTAGGCCCTTCTATTGGAATACAATTTTTCTTACTTTTTTCATCAAATCTTCCTAACCAAATTTTATCTAATTTTTTTAAAAAGTTTTTTTCCAGTTTTTCTTGATTTATTCTTGAAAGAGTTGAAAATCTTGATAAAAATTCATTAAAATCTTTTGCTATTAAACGATGACAAGTATCACCGCTTGCTAATTTTAAAGAAGAATTTGCATCGACAAAAATACCTTTTGTTTTTATTCTTCTTATCGCTAATTGATTATCTTCATCTCCTCCAATAAAAGCATGCCATACGCCATTAAAGCCTTTTTTCTGCGCTTCTTCTTGACATATTTTATCAGCACCTTCTAATCCTCCTAAATTTCCATTATAAGTTGAATCTGTAATAAAAACATAACGCAGATCAGGTATTGCACTTGAAATATATGGCCATTGGTTTTCTATGGATAGCCCTTCGCAAGAAGCAGTTTTTGGAAAAACAAGAGAAAAGGAAGCTCTTGAATAAGAAATTTTATTTCCTTCTTTCCAGGGATACTCAAATACAGCAACCCAATAATCAGGTCCGTATGGTTGTCCAGGAAAAATTCTCCATTCATAACTTCCAACACCAGCATAAATATCTTTTGCAATCCATTGAGGATCTTTACCTTTATATAAAACTATTCCAACTTTATCTATATTTTTTGCCTGCCATGTAATTTTATAAGTTCCTCCAACCTCCCATTCTTCACCCCCTATTGGAGAAGTAAGAATAATCCCTTTGTTAAATTCGGAAAAGAAGAAATAAAAAATAAAGAAGAAAACAATTATAACAATAATAATTATAAGATATATTAAACTTTTTTCTATTGTAATTTTTTCAAAAATTGATTTTAATGGGGTCATTTTTTAAAAATTATTTAATAAATTATTACTTAATATTATTTAAAATTTCTTTTAATTTTTCTGATGAATAATATTTTTCATTTCCCAAGAGGATAGCAATATAGATATTTTTTTCGCTTCCACATTTTTTTACCCAATTATTGTATTCTTGGTTAAGGGAGATATCTTCTCCTTCTGTTTGCTTTAAAAAAACGGATTCATATTTATCAGGTTTTTTGCATAAAATTATATAAATAGCAGATCCTATTGTTTTAATTTTTTTTATTGGATATGGGCCACTAAAATAATAACCTTTTATCTCTAAAAAATTTGGAGCAGGAGGAAAACCTACAGCTGGAGATATAGGAAATTCGCTGTATACTGGCTGTGGCTCTAATATTTTTCCTTTTTGGATAAAATAACTAACTGAATAAAAAACTAAAATTATTAAAATAAGAGAAAAGAAACTAAAAAATGCTAAACTTAAAAACTTTCTTCCTTTTTCAATTTTATTATAATCGCCTTTTGCTCTTAATAAAATAACTCCTCCTATAATAAATAAAATAAAAATAATTAAAAACAGAAAAGATAAAATTATTAATGGCAAATTTGAAATGAAATCAAATTTTTCAGGCATTTTGTTTTAAAAAATTAATTATTTTTTCCCCGAATTCTTTTGCATATTGAGGACCCGAAGCAGTAATAATTTTTCCATCTACAACAACTGAATTTTTATCAAAAATAGCTCCTTCTTTTTCTAATATTTTTATCGCAGATTTATCCATTGGAGAATTCCACACTGTTGCTTTTTTTTCTTTTAAAACTCCTGCTTTTGCTAAAATTACAGGTGCAATGCAAATTGCTCCTAATATTTTATTTTTTTCAACTGCTTCTTGAGCAATCTTTAAAAGAAAAATATTATCAAATAACTTATAAGCGCCAGGCCCTCCAATAAATAAAACAGCATCAAAATCTGAAACATTTACTTTGTCAAACAAGATATCAACATTTGCTTCTCCGCCCAATTTCCCTATTGCTTTTCCCAATGAAGAACTTGCAGTAATTGTTTTAATTCCGTTTTTCTCTAAGATATTTTTAGGAATAAAATATTCCTCATCTCGAAAATCTCTAAAAGCAATAATTAATAATGCTTTTTTTTCTTTTAAATCTTTTTCTTCGCTATTCATATTGTTTTATTATAATATTATAGCAACAATTTTTTTAAATATCAAAATTTATCTTAAATATTTTTCAACAGCTTCAATATGCTCTTCAGCGTTTCTGCTAAAAATTGTTTCTCCGTCTGGTTTTGAGAGATAAAAGAAAAATTCGGTTTCTTTTGGATAAATAGCAGCGATAATACTTTCAATTCCCGGATTAGAAATAGGTCCTTTAGGTAAACCTTTATATTTATAAGTGTTATATAGTGAATCTATTTGAGTTTCTTTAAGCGAAATTTTTGTTGTTTTTTTACCAGTAATATAGGAAATTGTCGCATCTACTTGAAGAGGAATTTCGTATTTCAATCTCTTCCACAAAATACCAGAAACAATTTTTTTATCCTCTAATGTTTTTACTTCTTTTTCAATCAAAGAAGCTATTATAATAATCTCATAAAGAGATTTGTTTTGGTTTTTAATTTCTTTTTGTAAATCTGGAGTAATTTTTTGGGAAAAATTTTTTAAAAAAGTGTAAATAATCTCTTTTTCTGTTGCATCTGGATTAAAAAAATAAGTATCAGGAAATAAAAATCCCTCTAACGACGCCTCATCAGGAACATCTTTTAAAATTTCAAAATCATTTTTAAAATCTCCAATTTTAAATTTTGAGAAATTTATTTCTTTAAAATTTTTTTTAAATTCTTGCTCAACTTCTTTTAAATTATACCCTTCAGGAATTGTTATTTTAATTTTTATTGTATCTCCAGAAATAAATTTATCTACCATCTGATAAATTTTTAAATCAGGCTCTAAAAGATATTTTCCAGCTTGAATTTTTTTCTCATCGCCTTTTAAAAAAAGATACAAAACAAATGAAAATTTGTTTTCTATAATTTTTTCTTTTTCTAAATTAGAGGCAATTTCAATAATGCTTTCTCCTTTTTTGATATCAAAAATTTTCTCTTTATTAATTAATAAATTTTTATTGCCGTAAATTTCTCTAAAAGTCAAAAGAAATAAAAAAAAGAAAATTATAATTAAAACAAAAAAGAAAATTAAATTTTTTTTCATAATTTAATCTTTTGTTACTAAAGGAACAAAAACAAAACCAGAATATTCCTTTTCTTCAAAAATAGTTTCTGATTTTTTAATAAATAAATATATTGAGTTATTTATTGGAATAACTAATCTTCCATTAATTTTTAATTGTTTTTTTAATTCTTCAGGCACGTTTTTACTCGCAGCAGAAACTAAAATTCTATCAAAAGGCGCTTCTTCTTTATATCCTTTTGATCCATCAGATAAAATACACTTTACTCTTCCCTTTTTAATAAAATTATATTTTGAAATATTTTTTTCGCCAAATTCTTTTAATTCTTTTATTATTTCAATAGCAATTACTTTTCCTTTATCTCCCACAATTTCAGCTAAAAGAGCGCTTGTCCATCCAGATCCAAAACCAATATCTAAAACTTTATTTCCTTCTTCGGGAAATAAAAGCTCTATCATAAAAGCAACAACTAAAGGTTGAGAAATTGTTTGTCCATACCCTATTGGCAGCGCTTCATTTAATTCTGATAAATTTTTAATTTCTTCTGGTAGAAAATCTTCTCTTTTTATTTTTTTAAAAGCTTCAATTATTCGAGGTGTTTTAAGCCAATTTTCTTTTATTAAATCTTCTATTAAACTCATATTTTATTTTAAATTTAATTTTTCCTAAAAAAGATAATCTATCAATTAATAAAATGCCATCTAAATGATCTATTTCATGCTGAAGTATTCTCGCTAATAATCCTTTTGCTTTTATTTTTTTTCCTTCTTTATTCAAAGCTTCAATTTCAACTTCTTTTGGTCTTTTAATTTTCAAAAAAACTCCTGGAAAGCTTAAACATCCTTCTTCCATTGTTTCCTTTTCTTTTGATTTTTTTATAATTTTAGGATTTATAAAAGGAACTATTCCATTTTCAGTTTCAATAACAATTATTCTTTTTAAAACACCTACTTGCGGCGCAGCAATTCCAACACCATTATTTTTTTTCATCGTTTCAGCCATATCTTCAATAAGTTTTTTTATTTCATCTGTTATTTTTTCCACTTCATATGATTTTTTCTTTAAAATAGGATCTGGATATTTTTTTATTTCTAATAAAGCCATAATTAAAAAAAGGAATTATTAAATAAATTTAAAAATGGCGGGGACTGAGGGAATTGAACCCCCATCCGCGGTTTTGGAGACCGCTATTTTTCCGTTAAACTAAGTCCCCAAGATAAATTTATCTTTTTTATTTTTTTGTTTCTTTGTGAACTGTATGTTTTCTACAAGTATTACAATATTTTTTTAACTCCAATTTTTTTTCTGTTTTTTGATTAAGCTGTCTTGATTTATGAGAGTAATAATTTGTTTTTTTACATTCTTGACATTGAAGTTTTACAAATGGTTTTCTCTTTGTTGCCATATTTTTTATTTTAAAATTTAAATTAATAATTATTACAGATACAGAGCCCACGAGCGGACTTGAACCGCTGACCTTCCCCTTACCATGGGGGTGCTCTACCAACTGAGCTACATGGGCGCTTTAATAAAATTAAAAAGATTTAGAAAAATATATTTTCGTTCGCTCTCTCGCAATTCAGTAGGCTTTAATTCCGCTCCTGTATATAAAACTTTAAATACCAAAAGGTATTAAAGTTTTATGTGGGTAGGGAGGGATTTGCACCCCCGTAGACCAGAGGTCGCGAGTTTTACAGACTCGTGCGTTTGACTGCTCCGCCACCTACCCAATTAAAATATAAAAATCTTTTTATTTTTTATCCTATCAAAAAATAATTATTTTTCAATATCTTAATATATTTACAAGATTAAATAAAAAAAGTAATTTTTATAAAGTTTCTAATAAAAATTTAAATTGATTTTATATTTTTTTTCCGTGTTTTTTTCTCCATTTTTCAATTTCTTTATGATTTCCGGAAATTAAAATTTTTGGCACTTTCCAATAAATTCCTTTTTCGGGAGAAAAAACTTCTGGCCGAGTATACTGAGGATATTCAATAAACCCTTTATCATTTGTTATTCTTTCTTTTAAAAAATTTTCTTTTCCAATAACTTCTGGAATTAATCTTGAAATTGTTTCAATTACCACCATCGCAGGCAATTCTCCTCCCATTAAAACATAATCTCCTATTGATAATTTAATATCAGCAAGATGTTTTAAAACCCTTTCATCTATTCCTTCATATCTTCCGCAAACAAAAATTATTCTCTCTTCTTTTGAAAGATCGTATGCAATTTTTTGTTTAAATTTTTTTCCTCGAGGAGTAAATAAAACTACCTTTGGATTATCTTTTTTAAAAGATTTAATTTCGTTTATTGCTTTAAAAATCGGCTCAATTTTCATAACCATTCCTAATCCTCCTCCATATGGACTATCATCAACTGTTTTTCTTTTATCATCTGTCCAATCTCTTAAATTATAAACATTAATTTTTATTAATTCCTTTTTTTGAGCTTTCGAAATTAAACTTTCTTTAAAATAACATTTAAAAATTTCAGGAAAAATTGTAATTATTTCAAAAGTAATCATAAATTTAAAATAATAAAATAAAATTTATATTTAAGTTATAAAAAAAGAAAACCGTTCTACCAGATATGATAGCACGGTTTTCTTTTTTCTATAAGATATTGTCTTAAAGATTTAAATCACCTAATGATTCGTCGGTTGATGTGTCTCCTTTAGAAGAAACTCTTCCACCTTCTGGCTCTTCGATCTTTAGATTGACTCTGGCATGATTTCTCAAGCCAACAATTCTTACTAAAGTTCTTATAGCCTTTGCAGTAGAACCTGCTCTTCCAATAATTTGACCCATATCTTCGGGATTTACTTTTAAAGAAAGTAAAACTCCCATTTCATCAACCTTACGAGTAACTTTTACGTCTTCTGGGTGATCAACCAAAGACTTTATAAGAAATTCAAGAAATTCTTGATCAGAAACTGCGTTTGCCATAATAATCTTAATAATCTTTCATTTTAAAATTCTTTCAAGTAGCTCGACCTTTCGCTTAGTTCTCTCTTGCAAGAGAACTTAATAAAAGCTACTAATTTTATAATATTATTTTTAAAAACTTTGTCAAGAATTTATAATTTAATTTTAATCGCAATATAAATAAGTTATAGTTCCACCAACTACATCTAAACATTTTGGAGTAACAGAAGGATCAGGATAAAGTTTTGATGTAAACTTGCTATCTATACAATACCAAGCATCAGATTTTAAGTGTGCTTTTATGCAATAATAAGAAGGATCATTTGGATTAACTGAAGCTATATAGGGTAAAGGTCTATCGCTTATTTTCCTACCCGATTGAGCAAGTATATCAGAAAATATTTTTTGTGCCTCATCTGTCCCTGTAAAACCATTATAAGTGCCATTTT
Organism: bacterium; assembly: GCA_029553225.1. Taxonomy (GTDB): domain Bacteria; phylum Patescibacteriota; class Minisyncoccia; order Minisyncoccales; family GWA2-38-27; genus JAKPCP01. The sequence continues at coordinate 24,376 of JAKPCP010000066.1, forward strand.
GGGCATAATATAGTTCTGCTAAATTTCTCAATTGTTCCATATCAGATATTATTCTTGCGTCTTTAGCGCTATTTCTTGCTCCAGACAAAGAAACTAAAACAACACCTGCAAGTATTCCAATAATAGCAATTACAACTAATAACTCTATTAAAGTAAATCCTTTTTTATTTGTTGGCATAATTTATTTTATTTAACAACTATTTTTATTATATAATTATATCAATTTATTATATTATATCAATTTATTATATTATATCAAATTTTAAAAAATTTGGTATTTTATAAAAAAGTTATGAATTAAAAAAAATTGTTAATTTATTGTTTTCGAAAAATTTCTAAAAAAGTTTTGTAAGGCACTTTTACTTTTCCTTTTTCTTTTAATTCTTTTTTACCTTTTTTTTGTTTTTCTAAAAGCTTTCTTTTTCTACTATAATCTCCTCCA
>JAKPCP010000008.1 GCA_029553225.1 bacterium
CAAGAAGATTTTTTAGAAGCTATTGAAAAAGTTTTATTAGGCCCAGAAAGAAAAAGTTATGTTTTATCAGATAAAGAAAAAGAAATTGCTGCTTTTCATGAAGTAGGGCATGCCTTGGTTGCAACTTTTTCTAAAAGCACAGAACCAGTAAGAAAAATTTCAATTATTGCTAGAGGAATGGCTGCTGGGTATACTTTACAAGTGCCTACAGAGGAAAGAAGAATAAAAACAAAAACAGAATTTCTTTCAGATATTGCAACGCTTTTAGGAGGATATACTGCAGAAAAAATAAAATTTAACGAGATAACAACAGGTGCTTCCAATGATTTAAGTCGGGCTTCTGAAATTGCAAGAAAATTAGTAAAAGAATATGGAATGTCGTCATTAGGTCCTATTTCTTTTGGTGAAAAAGAAGAATTAGTTTTTTTAGGTAAAGAAATTTCAGAGCAACGAAATTATTCAGAAAAAATAGCGATAAAAATTGATGAAGAAGTTGAAAAGATTATTAAAAATGCTCAAAAAGAAGCAGAAATAATTTTAAGGAATAATAAAAAATTGCTTGATAGAATAGCGAAAATCTTAATTGAAAAAGAAACCATAGAAAGAGAAGAGTTTGAAAAATTAATAAAAGAAAATAAAGTTGCTAAAAGCGTTAAAAAAGAAGAGAAAAAAATAGAAAATAAGAAAGAAAAAAAAGATTTTTCAAATTTAAAAGTAAAAGTTAAAGAATTATAATAATTTTGCGCGTGTGGCTCAGAGGTTAGAGCACCACTCTTATAAAGTGGGGGTCGATGGTTCGAATCCATCCACGCGCACTTTTAATTTATTTTTTATAATTTCTAAATAATTTTTTAAAATTTTTTATAAAAATAACTCTTTGCGATTCAATGTTGCATTTTAAAAAAAATGAAGGAAATTGAAGAAAATCTTTTTGGCTTAGATTATAAAGTTTTTTGCCTAATAATTTTAATATTGATTATTTGTCTTTTTTAAAAGAAAATGAGATAAAGATAAAAAATGCGATAGAGAACCATAATATGATATATTAAGAGAAATTATAATGATAAATCCTATTATTTTAAATATGAAAAACAATAAAGAGAAAAAAATAAAAAAAGGCGTTCTTATAGCGTTTGATGGCGAAATATTTTTGAAGTCCTTTGGTGTTAAAAATTTTTTTAAAAAGAAATTAGTTTATAATATTTTAAATTCTTTTCAAAAGCAGAAAATTAGTTTTAAGATTTTTAATTATTACGATAGAATTTTTATCGAAGTAGACTTTTTTAAAAAAGCAATGAAAGTTTTAAAGAAAACTTTTGGTATTGCTTGGTATGCTGAAGCTCTTTTTTTAGAAAACTATAATATAAAAGATTTAAATGAATTTATAAAAGAAAAATATATTAATTGGATTAAGAAAGATGAGAGTTTTGCTTTAAGAGTAAAAAAAGAGACAGGAGAAAAACAGAGCAAAGAAGAAATAATAAAAATTTTAGCTAAAAATATAAAAAGAAAGGTTAATCTTTCGCATCCAGATAAAGAAATTTTTGTTGAAATAAGGAAAAATGGATGTTTTTTATATTTTAAAAAAAATAAAGGATTAAGGGGGCTGCCAATAGGTAGTCAGGGAAAAGTATTGGTTTTAATGTCTGGGGGAATAGATTCTCCAGTTGCTAATTGGCTAATAAATAAAAGAGGAACAGAAAATGCATGGATTCACTTTCATAGTTTTCCTTTGGTTTCTGAAAAAAGCATTGAAAAAATAAAAGATTTAGCTAGATTGTTTTTAGATTATCAGTCAAAAATTAAGATTTATTTTGTGCCTTTTTCAGAAATTCAGACAGAGATAAAACTTAATATTCCGGCAAAATACAGGGTTTTGTTTTATAGAAGAGCAATGTTTAAAATTTCCGAACAAATAGCAAAAAAAGAAAATTATCAGGCAATTATTACTGGTGAAAGTTTAGGGCAAGTTAGTTCTCAAACATTACAAAACATTAATATTATCCAAGAAAAAATAAAAATTCCCATTTTGAGACCTTTAATTTCTTTTAATAAAGAAGAAATAATTAAAATTTCAAAAAAAATTAAAACTTATGAAATATCTATTTTGCCACAAGAAGATTGCTGTACTTTATTTGTTCCAAAAGGTCAAAGCGCTAAAGCAGATATTAATATTATTAAAAATTTAGAAAAAAAATTAAACTTGTCTTCTTTAATAAAAAAAGCGATAAAAAATACAAAATTAGAGGAATTTTAAAAAAATAAATTTGAAATTTTTATTTTTTTTGTTAAAATAAATATATTTTGGACGATTAGCTCAGGGGCTAGAGCGCTTCCTCGACGCGGAAGAGGCCGTAGGTTCAAATCCTACATCGTCCACTTTTTAATAAGTGTCAACTAAAATATAATTTTTATTATTAATTTTTTCAATTTCTAAATTGGAAAAATTGCCTTTTTCACTTCGCCATTCATTTGAAAACCCCCATCCATTCCATTTCCAAACAGCAACAAAATTTCCATTACATTTTTCTTCTAAATAATCGCCCTCAACTACAATTAATTCATTTTCTTTATCATTATCTATATCCGCAAATTTAAATTCACAATTGGGGTTGCTTAAATTAGAAGAACCCCAAACTTCTTTTATCGAATTGCCAATAAGATCTAAAATAAAGAAATGATTTTTTATACTCATATCGTTTTCTTCAACCCAAAAAGGTTTTGATTTTCCGAAATTGCCCGGTTTCCATAAAGATAAATTAATATCTACAATTCCATCATTATTTGAATCATTAAAATTAAAATCATCTATCCACCAATTATCCGGTGATTCCCAAATATTTTTTTTATTTTCTTCAATTGTTAATTTTCCGTTTTTTAATTCGTAAGTTTCAAAAAATAAATTATTATTTAAATCTCTCTTTTCTTTTTTAAAGATATTGCTTTGTTTTTGTAAAGTATTTACATAAATTACTGCTCTCTCGTCTTTTTCAAAAGTATCATTATTTTTAAAATAAATATTTTGTTTTGAAGTTGGAAAATTTAATCTTTGTAAAATTTTTTTCGCCTCGTTTATATCTGCTATTTCTGGTTGAGCTAAATTTTTCATAATAATAGGTAGGAGAGAAATTTTAGTTATTTCATCTTTGGTAAAATAAACTTTAATCATCAACCCTTTTCGTGTTTCGCTGGCTTGTTGGTCAAAAATAAAATTTCCTAAACTATAAAAAATATATTTATCTTTATGTTTTTCTAAAATTTGAACTACATGAGGATGGTGGCCAATAACTAAATCTGCTCCGGCATCTATTGCAGAATGAGCAAAATTAACTTGAGAAGAATTTGGTTTATTAACATATTCGTTTCCAGAATGCATTGAGACAATTACAAAATCAGATTTTTGTTTTGCTTTTTTCACTGCTTCTATCATTTTTTCTGTTTCCATAAATGCTGTCCCTGCGTAATTTTCAGTCGCTTTATAAGATAAAGGGACAACATCAAAATCATTATAAGCAAGAAAAGCAAATTTTATTCCTTTTTTTTCAATATAAACTGGTTGATAGGCTGTTTTTTCATTTTCTCCAGCGCCAACATATTTAATACCTTCTTTTTCAAGGTAAAAAAACGTATCTTTTAATCCTTTTTCTCCAAAATTTGGGGTATGATTATTAGCTAAAGACAAGATAGAAAAATTATTTAATTTTAATGCTTTTTCAGTTAATGGATTTGATCTAAAAATCATTTCAAAATCATTAATTTCTCTTCCTTCAGTGATTGGAGTTTCTAAATTTCCAAAAACTAAATCAGCATTTTTTAAATAATCTCCAATTTTTAAAAAAGGATAATTAATATCATTTTGTTTTTTTACAATTCTTTCTACTCCCCGAGAATAAGAAATATCTCCTACTGCAATTAAAGAAACTTCCTCTTTTTTAATAGGAAGTTTCTTTTTCTCAGAAAAAAAATCTAAAAATTCTTTTTCATTTTGTTCTTGATTTTCTGAGATATTTTTATTTTTTGAAAAATTTAAATAATAAATACTGATTAAAAATACAGCGATAAGAATAAAAATAATAACTAACCATAAAAATTTCTTTTTCATTCATTTTATTTTGCCACAAAAATATCTGTCCAAGATGGCAAGTTCGGCGCTTTTCCTGAATTTATCATTTCTCTCCATTTTTTATCAGTTAATCTATCTGATAAAGGCCAAGGAAACTCATAATAAGAATAAACCCCTCCGCTAGCAATTTTTAATTTCCCAGCAATTGGAATTGCAAC
>JAKPCP010000067.1 GCA_029553225.1 bacterium
ATGGAAGGGGGAAGATTTAACATATTATTTGACAATAACAAATAAGGATTTTAATTGTGTGGCTTCTGATTTTAAAGTTGTTTTAGAGGAACAAGGAGATAATAAATGTTTAACTTATTCTAAAGATAATTCTACGATAAGTGATTTTACAACAAAAATTAGTTCGAGAGAAAGCAAAAATGAAACTGTAATTGTAAATGCTTCTAAATGTAGTAAGGGAATATATACCACAAAAGTAACAGCAACAAATAATTCATCTGGTAAAAATGATGAGGCATTGTTTGATACCATAGTGCCTCCTCCAGGAGAAGAGGAAGAGGAATTAGATGTTGATTTTAATTGCAATCGCTATCAAACGGGATCTTATGCAAATTGTGATACAATAGGAATATTAGGGATAGATAGTACATTATATCTTGAAGATATCACTCCATCAATAAATAATGGTTTAGTTTTAAATGAAAATAATTTTATTGAAGAAAATCTTATTTCTCGAAAATGGACTTTAATAGATAATGATGGAAAAGAGGTAGCAAACTGTACGCGAGAAAATAATTCTTCTACAAATAATAATAACTATTGTATTATTTCTTCAAGTAATTCTGAAAGAGCAAAGGTTAAAGTATTATTAGGAAGATTTAAGGTAAAATTAGAAGATACGTATAAAATTGGTGATATTACATACAAAGGATTTAACGAACATTGGTTTACGGGTTATGTAGGTATAGGAGGCGGTTGGAATGAAAATTCATCATTTTAAAAAAATAAACAAAATCAAAATGCCGCGCTATCAAGCGCGGCATTTTGATTAAAAAAGATTGATTTTGTTTTTTATTTATGATAATATAATTCTTATTAGAAAATATTTTTAAAAATATGGCTGTTCCAAGGTCAAAACATACAAAATCAAGAAGAAATAAAAGGAGAATCCAATCTCATTTAAACTCTCCGTCTTTTGCTCTTTGTTCAAAATGCGGAAGCAAAACGATTCCTCATACTGTTTGTTTGAATTGCGGATATTATAAAGGAAAGGAAGTAATAAATGTATTAGAAAAATTAACTAAAAAAGAAAGAAAAATAAGAGAAAAAGAAATGGCAAAAAAAGAGAAAGAGGAAAAAAAAGATAAGCCTTTAACAATGGAAAATTTATCAAAAAATAATTAAATGGCAACAAGGCATTTATCACGTTCAATTGCGATGCAATCTTTATATGAATGGGATTTTTACGATAAAAAGCCGGATTTAGAAAAAATTGTTGAAAAAAATATTAAAGAATTTGGCTCTGGAATTAAAGAAGATGTTTTTATTTGGCAGTTAATTAGCGGTGTTGTCTCTCATTTAGAAGATATTGATAAAATTATCCAAAAAGCAGCACCTCAGTGGCCAATTAATCAGATAACTATTGTTGATAGAAATATTTTAAGAATAGGGCTTTATGAGCTTTTATACGGAAATAAAACAGAGGTTCCTCCAAAAGTAGCAATAAATGAAGCGATTGAACTGGCAAAAACATTTGGAGGAGAAAGCTCTGGAAGATTTATTAATGGTGTTTTAGGCACTGTTTATAAAGAAATAGAAGAAGCAGAAAAGGAAAAAGAAAAAAAAGAAATAAATAAAAAAGATAATAAAAAATCAAAAAAAGAAAATAAAAAAGTAAAAAATAAGTAATTATGCGTGATTTTTCTTTGCTTGAAAAAAAATTAAATTTAAACTTTTTAAATAAAGATTTACTTGTTCAGGCCTTTGTTCATCGTTCTTTTTTAAATGAAAATCCTGATTTTAAATTATCGAATAATGAGAGATTGGAATTTTTAGGAGATGCGATTTTAGAGCATATTGTTACAGAATATCTTTTTAAAAATTATCCTGATAAATCAGAAGGAGAATTAACAATTTGGAGAGCGGCTTTAGTTAACGCAAAAATGCTTTCAAAAATAGCAAACGATTTAGGTTTTAATGATTTTTTATTGCTTTCTCAGGGAGAAGAAAAAGAAGAAGGCAAGGCAAGAAATTATATTTTAGCAAATACTTTTGAAGCGTTTATTGGCAGTTTATATTTAGATCAGGGTTTTGATGCTTGCAAAAATTTTATAGAGAAAAATTTAATAAAAGAGCTTCCAGAAATAATTGAATCAGGATTATATAAAGATGCAAAATCTTTATTTCAAGAAAAATCGCAAGAAATTGTGGGAATTACACCGAGCTATAAGGTTTTGAAAGAATGGGGCCCTGACCACAACAAAAAATTTATTATCGGAGTGTTTTTAAATGATGAATTGATAGCTGAAGGAGAAGGTTCTTCAAAACAGGAAGCAGAAGAAGAAGCAGCGCAGAAAGCGTTAGAGATTAAAAATTGGGAATAAATTTATTTATAAAATTAATTAATTTATATTATTATGTTAACAATTCGTTTATTAAGAAAAGGAAAAAAAAATCAACCTTCATTTAGAATTGTTGTTGTTGATAAAAAAAAGTCAGTTAAATCAGGATTATATACCGAAGATATTGGTTTTTTAAATCCTTTAACAAAAGAAAGAAAAATAAATACAGAAAGAGCAAAATATTGGCTTTCTGTTGGAGCAAAACCTTCTTCCTCTGTTTATAATTTATTTGTAAATGAAAAAATAATTGAAGGAAAGAAAATTCCGGTTCATAAAAAATCCAAAAAGCAGGAAGAAGTAAAAAAGGAAGAAATAAAAACAGAAACTGCGCAAACTGCTGATTTGAAAAACGAAGAGATAAAAACTGAAGAGGTAAAAACTGAAGAAGTAAAAACTGAAGAAGTAAAATAATTAATATTTTATAAAATAAATTTAAAATTACGAAAAATAATAAATTTTTTCCAAATTTTTTAATATTTTTGAGTTTTTTTATTAATTTCAGTATTTTTTATCCCTTTAAAAATATTGTTTTTTCTTATGATAATTTAAATATTCAAAATATTTCTCAAGCAAAAGAAGAAAATTTAAGATTAAAAGTTGTAGATAAAAATTTACTTGAGCAAAAAATCAAACAAGGAAAAGAATATCTTTTAATGATAATAGATAAAGAAACGGGTGGAGTGCCGAAATATTATTGGCCGGAAAAAGATTTAAAAGAAGATAAATTAAGAACAACTTACACTTCTACTACTCTTTATTCTCTTTTGAAAATTTATAATAATTTTGACAAAGACGAAAAGATAATCGAGAATATTCCCAAAATAACTGAATTTATTTTTTCTATGCAGAATAATGATAAAAATAGCAGAGCTTACGGAGGCTTTCATTACTCTTTTGATAAGAAAACAGGACAAAAAGATTACAAATTCGTTGCTGGAACTAATTCAAAAACTATTTATACTCTCTTAGATCTTTATAAAATAACTGGCGATAAAAAATACTTAAATTCAGCAGAAAGGGCAGCAGATTTTCTTTTAACCTTACAAGAAAAAGATGGAAAAATTTCTTCTTATATAATAGACAAAAATAATAAATATTATAAAAATAAAAAATTCTCTTTTTTATATAACGGGCAAACTCTTTCTGCTCTGTCTCGAGTTTATAAAATAGATAATAAAGAAAAATATTATCTTAGCGCTAAAAAAATAGCCGATAATTTTATTAAAACAATTCAAGAAAAAGGATGTTATTTGGGAGATGATTATAGAAGCCCTAATCCGATTTCCAGTTCTTGGGTTGTTATGTCTTTAATTGATTTTTATAAAATTAATCCTGAAAAAAAATATAAAGATATTATTTTTAAATGTTCTGATGAGCTTTTATTAAAACAATATCAAAATAAAAATAATTTACTTTCTTATGGAAGTTGGGAGAATTCTTCTTCGACAAGCGGTACTGGTTGGATTGGCGAGGTAATGTCAGAAGTTTATAATTTTTGTAAAAAAGAAAAAGGAAGCGATTGCGAAAAATATAAAGACTCGGTTATAAAAGCAAGCAGGTGGATTATTGAAAGGACTTATTCAAAAGAAGATGCCCAAAAATTAAACAATTATAAAATAATTGGCGGTATTTTTTGGGACTATAAAGAAGAATATATAAGAACAGATAGCGTTGCGCATGCTTTAAATGGATATGTTAATATTTTTAAAGATTTAAAAGACGGAATATTATTGTCTTTATAATATTTTAAAATTTTCTTAAAGATTGACTTTTTTGTAAAAAGTTTTAAACTAAAAATAGTTTTTTACAATCAATTTTAACTTTAATTTAAGAAAGGGTTTGATTATGGAAGAACTTATTAGGGTGAATACTTTTTTTGCAAGAACAAAGATAAAAGATAAGGGATTAATGATTATTTTTGAAAATCCTGAAACAAAAAATTGTTTTTCTTGTTTGTCGCCAGAGCCTATTTCTTGCGCTATTTATTTAGGGCCAAAAAATTTAGTTGCAGGAGTGGAAGAAATTGAGGATGTGATGCCTTTTAATATTATTTATCCGCCAATAACTTCTTTTTTAACTTTAAGTATTTTGAAAGAATTTAATATTTGTTTAGACAGCGTGGTTTTATCTTCAAAAAAGGATAAAAACAGAGAAATTATTTTTTCAGAAATTATTTTTCTGAAAGAAAATGGAGAAAAGATGAAATTTTTATGCGGAAAAGTAGAGGAAGCAATTTTTCTTGTAATGGCTAGCGCTTCTCAGTTTGAATTTTTACCAATTTTTGCAAAACAGGATTTATTGAAAGATCCATTATCTTTCAAGATAGATTATAAAAGAGATATAGATTTTATACGTGGAAGGAAAGATATTGGGTTTTTTAAAAAAACCATAGAGGTTCTTCTAGAGGACGAATATTCAAGTTCTTATAACAAAGATGTATTTTTTGACAAAAATAAAAGATTGGACGTTTCTAAAACAGACAATTTAAGCGAAAACCCATTTTCTAAAAATTAATTTTTATCTTTTTTAAAAGATAAAAAAGGGAGGATTTATCCTCCCTTTATTTTAAATAAATTTTTTTAAAAACTAAAAATATAGTAAAATTAAATTAAAGGCGCGATAGTAAAAATAATCATACTTAAAACAACTAGCGCAATAATAATAATCCAAATTGTTTTTAAAATTGATTTTGTTTTTAATTTCATTTTATTTTAAATAATTTTTAGATATATTTATAAAATATGATAACAGAATTTAAAAAAAAAGAAAAGAGAAGCAAAAGAAGCAAATTTTTAAATATATTTTTAGTTTTTTTGTCGTTAATTATAATATCTTTTTTAGCGATAACAAATATAAAAATAAGCGAAAGAAGAAAAATTCTTATTTCAAAAATTAATGAACTTGAAAAAGAAATTCAATTTTTAGAAGAAAAAAATAAAAAATTAGAAGCAGATATATCTAATTTTGAAACATCTTATTATTTAGAAAAAATAGCTCGAGAGCAATTTAATCTTAAAAAACCAGAAGAAGAGGTTGTGATTATTTCAAAAAACAATAAAGACCAGAAAAAAGAACAAAACAATGAAGAGAATAATAATGAAAACAATAATGAAAAAGAAAATAGAAAAATTTTATTAGATATTTTAAATTTATGGAATGAGATTAAAAGCAAATTTCAATTATAATTTTATGCGGGTATAGTATAGTGGCAGTACGCAACCTTCCCAAGGTTGAGGCGTGGGTTCAATTCCCATTACCCGCTTATTTGCCGGAGTAGCTTAATGGCAAAGCAATCCCTTCGTAAGGGAAAGAGTATCGGTTCAAATCCGATCTCCGGCTTTTTAAAAACTTTTATTAAATTTTATTTTATGATAAAATATTTAATAATCTTATAAAATATAAAAATATGAATGAAAATTTTGAAAAAATTGAAGAATTAGAAAAAAGACTTTTAAAAATAAAAGACTGTTTTTGATCTTTTAAATAAAGAAAAGGAAATTAAAGAATTAGAAAAAGAAATACAGAAAGAAGGTTTTTGGGAAAATAAAAAAGAGGCTGTAAAAAAAACCCAGAAATTAGCAGATTTAAAAAAAGAAGTTGAAATTTATTATTATCTTGAAAAAGAATTAAAAGATATTAAAGAATTAGCATTTTTAACAGAAAAAGAAAAAGGAGAATCAGGTTTAGAAAAAGAAATTAATGAAAAAATAAAAAAATTGGAAAAAGAAATAGAAAAGCAAGAAACAAAAATTTTTTTGTCTGGAAAGTATGATAAAAATAATGCTATTTTATCAATTTCTGCTGGTGCCGGAGGAGTTGATGCTGAAGATTTTGCGACAATGTTATTAAGAATGTATGAAAGGTATTGTAATAAAAAAGGTTTTAAAACTCAGATTTTACACCAATCATTCGGAGAAGGTGGAGGCCCAGAAGGAAGAATCGGAACAAAATCAGTTATTTTAGAAGTAAAAGGAGATTATGCTTATGGATTATTAAAAAAAGAATCAGGAGTGCATAGATTGGTAAGAATTTCTCCTTTTTCAGCAAAAAATTTAAGACATACATCATTTGTATTAGTAGAAGTTTTGCCTGATATAGAAGATGATTTTAAAAATGAAATTGAGATAAAACCAGATGATTTGAAAATAGAAACTTTTAGAGCATCAGGTCCTGGAGGACAATATGTGAATCGTCGAGAGTCGGCTGTAAGAATAACTCATTTGCCAACTGGAATTGTTGCAAGTTCTCAAGTAGATAGAATTCAAGGAAAGAATAAAGAAAATGCTTTAAAAATATTATATTCAAAACTTTATCAATTAAAAGAAAACGAAAAAGACAAAGAGATAAAAAAAATTAAAGGAGATGTAAAAGAAGCAAGCTGGGGAAATCAAATAAGAACTTATGTTTTACATCCTTATAAATTAGTTAAAGATTTAAGAACAAATGTTGAAACTTCAGACGTGGAAAAAGTTTTAGATGGGGATTTAGATATGTTTATAGAAACAGAAATTAAAAATATAAATATTTAAAAAAAATGATAAATTTAAACAATGTTACAAAAATTTATTCCTCTCGCTTTAAAAATAACGAAAAGATTGCTTTAAAAGGCGTTTCTTTTAATGTTAATCAATCAGAATTTGTTTCTTTGGTGGGAAAATCAGGTTCAGGAAAAACAACGCTTTTAAGATTAATTTTAGGAGAAGAAAAACCGACTGAGGGGAAAATTTATTTTGAAGGAACAGATCTTACAAAGATAAAACCTGCTCATTTATACAAAGTTCGCCGAAGAATAGGAACAGTTTTTCAAGATTATAAACTTTTTCCAACAAAAACAACTCGGGAAAATATTGCTTATGTGATGGAGGTAATGGGAGCAAGCGATGAGGAAATTAATAGAGATGTTGAGCAGATTTTAGATATTGTTGGCTTAAAAGACAGGGCAGATAGTTTTCCTGATGAATTGTCAGGGGGAGAGCGTCAGAGAGTGGCAGTTGCCAGAGCATTAATTCATAGGCCAGATATTATTTTAGCAGATGAACCAACAGGTAATCTTGATCCGTATAATACTTTAGAAATTGTAAAGCTTTTATTAAAAATCCATGAGATGGGAAAAACTATTATTTTGGCTACCCATAATAAAGAATTAGTTAATTATTTAAGAAAAAGAGTAGTAACATTAGAGGATGGTAGAATTATAAGAGATGAGGAAAAGGGAAGATTTATATTATAAAATAATAAAAATAAAAAATGTTAGCATCTTTTAAAAGAGTTATAAAATCAGGATTTTTATCCTTTAAAAGAAATTTTAGTTTAAATATTTCAACAATCTTTGTTGTATTTTTGGCAGTATCTTTAGTTTCTTTTATCTTTTTCTTGAATCTTTTCTCAAGAATTTTAATTTCTGATATAGAAAAAAGAGTAGATATTTCTGTTTATTTTAAAGAAGATGCGCCTTCAGAGAAAATTTTATCTATAAAAGATGAAATATCAAAATTAGAAGATGTAGAAAAAATAGAATATGTTTCTGCTGATGAAACAATGGAAAAATTTATTGAAAAATATAAAAATGATGAAACAATAATGGAATCTTTAAAAGAAATTGAAAAAAATCCATTTTATCCTTCTCTGAATATTAATGCAAAAACCGCGCAAGGATATGAAAATATTGTAAACTATTTAAATAAATCAGTGCCTCAAGAATTAATTGCTAAAATTGATTATTTTGAGAGAAAACCGGTTATTGATAAGATTTTTTCAATAACATCAACAGTAAATAAAGGAGGGTTAGTTTTTGGGATATTATTTAGCATAATTGCGATTTTGGCTGGGTTTAACACAATAAAAATTGCGATTGAAAATTTAAAGCAAGAAATTGAAACAATGCGTCTTGTTGGCGCTTCAAATTGGTTTATCAGAGGTCCATTCTTAGTTCAAGGTATTATTATTGGTTTTTTTGCTATTTTACTTTCTTTAATAATGATATTTATTCTTTTTGGATACTTTGATGGAAAAATAAAATCAATTGAACCGTCATTTTCTTTAATGTCTTTGCTTTTTGATAATTTTGGCAAATTAATTTTATTACAACTAATTGTTGGCGTTGGTTTAGGAATAATTGCTAGCAGTTTTGCTATTAGAAAATATTTAAAAGTTTAAATTTGCGGGGTGGTGCAATGGTAACACGCCACGCTCTGGACGTGGAATTCTAGGTTCGAATCCTAGCCCCGCAGCAAAATTTATTTTGAATGCGGGGCAGGTGAGAACCTAGCTACCGCATTCCGAGCGAAGTGAGGGAATTCCTTCGGGCAACTCTTTCGAATCCTAGCCCCGCAGCAAAATTTATTTTGAATGCGGGGCAGGTGAGAACCTAGCTACCGCATTCCGAGCGAAGCGAGGGAATTCCTTCGGGCAACTCATTCGAGATTAAAATAGGCAGAAAAAAATAATAAATATAATTTATGAGTAATTTAAAAGAGTGTTTTTAAAAAACACTCTTTTAAAAATTTTAGATATCTGTTTTTTATTTTTTAAAAGGCCATTTTTTCTTTGAAGATGCCCACCAAAGATAACCAGCTATAATAACTACGATTACTACGATTGCAATTATTGTGTTTGTGCTCATAATTCTTTTATTTTTATTGTTTTCGACCTTTTATTTATATTTATAAATTATATCAAATTGTAAAATGCTGTCAATTTTAAAAAAAATTTATTATGATATAATAAATTTAAGAAAAAAATTAATTTTAAAATTTTAAAAATATGAAAATTATTTTTACTGGAGGAGGTACAGCTGGGCATATTTTTCCAATAGTAGCGATTATAAGAGAAATTAAAAGGCTTAATCCTAATGATTTTCAGTTTTATTACATTGGACCAAAAGATCAATTTGCAAAAACAATTCTTTCTCAGGAAGGCGTTGAGGTAAAAACAATTATTACAGGAAAATTAAGAAGATATTTTTCTTTTTCAAATTTTATAGATATTTTTATAAAATTTCCTATAGGAATTCTTCAATCTTTTTATTATGTTTTTACTTTATCTCCTGATTTAATTTTTAGTAAAGGCGGGTATGGCTCTTTGCCTGTAGTTATTACTGGATGGATTTTTTTAACTCCGATTTTGCTTCATGAATCAGACATTGCGCCGGGATTGGCAAATAAAATAGCTTCTAAATTTTCAATGGATATTTTTACTGCTTTCCCTATTGAAAAAACTGAATATTTTCCTGCTAAAAAAATGATTTCTGTTGGTAATCCTATTAGAAAAGAGTTATTAAATGGTTCTTTAATAGAAGCGCAAAGAATATTTAAAATAACAGGAGAAAAACCAATAATTTTAATTCTTGGAGGTTCTCAGGGATCTCAAAGAATAAATGATAAAATATTATCTATTATTAATGAATTTTTAGAAAATTTTGAATTAATACATCAGACAGGGGAAAATAATTTTAAAGAAGTAAAATCTGAGACAGAGGCAATAATAAATGAAAATTTAAAACCTTATTATCATCCAGTTCCATTTTTAAATACTGAGGAATTATCTCATGCTTATCGGGCAGCAAAATTAGTTATAAGCAGAGCAGGCGCTGGAAGTATTTTTGAGCTTGCTTTTTTAGGGAAAGCAAGCATTTTAATTCCGCTTAAAGAATCTGCTCAAGATCATCAAGTTAAAAATGCTTATGCTTATGCGGAAAAAGGAGCAGCAATTGTAATTGAAGAATCAAATTTATCATCTCATTTTTTACTTGAAACTTTAAAGAATTTATTCAAAGAACCTAAAAAAATAAGGCAAATGGAAATACGGGCAAAAGAATTCGCAAGACCAGAATCAGCAACCCTTATTGCTGAATATATCATAAGTTATTTATTTTCTTAATTTTTAATGAAAAAGTGCAAAAAGATTGTTTGTTTAGGAGGAGGAAACGCAATGCCAAAAGTTGTTTTATCTTCTTTAAAAAAATACCCGGTGAAAATTTCGGCTATTTGCGCAATGCTTGATAGTGGAGGTTCTGCTGGAAGATTAAGAAAAGATTATAAAATTATTTCACCTGGGGATATAAGAAGAGCGTTTATTGCTTTGGCAAATACTTCTCCTGTAATTGAAAATTTATTTAATTATCGTTTTGAAACAGGAGTTTTAAAAGATCATAATTTTGCCAATCTTTTAATTACTGCTTTAGAGCTTTCTACTAATAATTACGAAAAAGCTATTAAAGAAGTTAAAAGAATTTTAAATGTGGAGCATGAAGTTCTTCCTTCAACTCTTGATAAGTCAAATTTATATGCTATTTTAGAAAATAAAAAAATTATTTGCGGAGAAAAAACATAGATGTTCCAAAACATAATGGTAATTTAAAAATTAAAAGAGTTTTTTTAAAGCCGAAAGCAAAAGCATATAAAAAAACAATAGAAGCAATAAATAATGCGGATTTAATAGTAATTGGCCCAGGAGATTTATACTCCTCTATAGTGCAAATTTTATTAACAGAAGGTATTTCTGAAGCAATAAATAAGGCAAAAGCTAAAAAAGTTTATATATGCAATTTAATGACAAAATACGGAGAAACTAACAACTTTTCTGTTAAAGATTTTAGCGATGAAATTGAAAAATATTTAAAAGGAAAACTGGATTATGTTATTTATAATAATAAAATTTTAGATAAAGAAAAAATAAAAAAATTTAAAAAAGAACATCCAGAATTAATTGAACCCGTAAAAATTGATAAAAATTTAGATAGTAAAAAATTTATTGGTAAAAATTTATTATTAAAAGATTCTTTTGAGCATGATCCCTTAAAGGTTGCAAAAATTTTAATTTCTTTAATTGAAAAAGGAAATTAATTTTAAGCTATTGACAATAAAATTTGTTTTATTAGAATATATTATTGGAATATATTCTAATAAACAAATAAGTTATTAATATGATAACCGAAATAAATAATATTGATTGGAAAAATTCATCCATTTCAAAATTAAATGGCTGTTTTTATCTTTCTATAGTTACACCTATTGTTAAAATTATGCGAAGGGGAAGAAGAAAAAAATATTAATTATTAATTTAAAAACCTTAATCTTCCCCTTCAAAAAAAAGAAGGGGATTTTTATTGGGAAAAAGTATTATGATAAATTTTTCTCCATTATTAAAAAACAAAATAAAAGGCGAGAAGTTTTATTTAACAGAAGAGGGATTAGAAAAAATAAAAAAAGAGTACGAAACATTGCTTTCTTTAAAATCTTTTAAAACAAAAGAAGAAATTCCTCAATTTTTGCATTCAGACGAATTAACTCAGGAATATTTTGATTATCAAGATGATATGAGTTTATTAGAAGCGAGAATAAATGACTTGCATTATATTTTAAAAAACTCAGAAATTATTAAAACACCACCCAAAAATGAGCAGAAAATTGTTCAATTAGGGGCAACTGTTTTTGTTAATATTAATGGAGAAGAGGATAAATTTAAAATTGTTGATGTTTTAGAAGCAGATCCTTCTTTGGGATTAATTTCAAAAGAATCTCCGGTTGGAAAAGCGCTTTTAGGACATAAAGTTGGGGATGAGATTTTTATTTCCTCTCCGGTTAAATTTCGTTATAAGATAAAAAAAATAAAATATTCTTAAATATAAAAAAATGGCTTAAAAAAATTAAAGCCATTTTTAAATTGGACAAAAAAGCTAAAAAAAGTTAAAATTTTTAAAAGGTTAAAATTAAAATATTTTAAATAATTATGCCTCCAATAGATGAAATTAGAAAAAAAAGAATAGAAAAGCTTAAAAAAATAAACGACGCTGGTTTTTTTGCTTATCCTATTAGCACAAAAAGAAATTATAGAATAAAAGACGCAATAAAAGATTTTTCTTCTTTATCTCGGTCCAAAAAAGAAATAGTTTTAGCCGGCAGGATTCTTTCTTTAAGAGAACATGGAAGTATAGTTTTTTCTGATATTTACGATGGGTCTGATAAAATTCAAATTTTATTTAGAAAGAACATTTTAGGAGAAAAGAGCTATCAATTTTTTCTTGATAATTTTGACATTGGTGATTTTATTGAAGCAAGGGGTACTTTATTTAAAACCAAAACAAAAGAAAAGACATTAGAGGTTAATGATTATAAAATATTAGCAAAATCTCTTCTTCCTTTACCGGAAAAATGGCATGGATTAAAAGATGTAGAAGAGAGATTTAGAAAAAGATATTTGGATTTGATTTTTAATCAAGAAGTAAAAAAGAAATTTGAATTACGTTCTCTAATTATTAAAGAAATTAGAAATTTTTTAGATAAAGAAGGATTTATAGAAGTAGAAACTCCTATTTTACAGCCAGTTTATGGAGGAGCAAGCGCAAGGCCATTTAAAACTCATTTAAATGCATTAAATATAGACCTTTATTTAAGAATTGCTCCAGAGCTTTATTTAAAACGTTTGCTTGTTGGTGGATTTGAAAAAATATATGAAATAGGGAAGTGTTTTAGAAATGAAGGAATGGATAAAAATCATAATCCAGATTTTACAATGATCGAATTTTATTGGGCTTATGCAGATTATAAGCAATTAATGAAGCTTACAGAAAAATTATTTTCTTATATTTTAAAAAAAGCTTTCAAAAAAAATGAGATTACTTTTGATAATAAAAAAATTAATTTTAAAACACCATGGCAAAGAATTGAATTTAATGATTTAATTAAAAAATATACAAAAATTAATTTAGATGAAATTAATGAAGAATCTTTAAAAAAAGAGGCGATAAAATTAGGAATAATGCTTGAAAAAGGAGATGAAAAAGCGCAAATTGCCGATAAAATATATAAAAAATATTGTCAGATAAATCTTTGGCAGCCAACTTTTGTAATTCATCATCCTGTTGGCATGGCTCCATTAGCAAAAAAATTAGAAGAAAATCCTAAAAAATTAGCAAGATTCCAACTTGTTGCTGGAGGAATTGAATTAGTAAATGCCTTTTCTGAATTAAATGATCCAATCGAACAAAGAGAAAGATTTAAAGAACAGGAAAAAATCTTTAAAAAAGGATTTGAAGAAGCACAAAGAATGGATGAAGATTTTTTAGAGGCATTAGAGTATGGAATGCCGTTAGCAGCTGGTTTTGGAATGGGAATTGACAGGTTAATAGCCCTTTTAACAGATTCTCATTCAATAAGAGAGGTAATTCTTTTTCCAACAATGCGTCCAAAATAAATTATTAATTATTAAAATTATGTTAGATATTAAATTTATAAGAAACAATAAGGAGTTAATTGAAGAAGCTATTAAAAACAAAAATATTAATTTAGATTTAGAGGAACTTTTATCTTTAGATGAAAAAAGAAGAGATTTAATAAAGAAAATAGATGAATTAAATTTTGAACAGAAAAAAATAACAAAAGAAAAAATTGAAGAGGGTAAAAAAATAAAACAAGAATTAAAAATAATTGAATCTGAATTAAAAGAGATCGAGGAGAAATATAATAATTTAATGCTTTTAGTGCCAAATGTATACTCTTCTGATACGCCAATTGGTCAAGACGAGAGAGATAATAAAGAGGTTTTTAAATGGGGAGAAATTCCAAAATTTGATTTTGAAATAAAAGATCATATTCAATTAGGAAAAGATTTAAATTTAATTGATCTTGAAAAAGGAGTAAAAACAAGCGGTTTTCGAGGTTATTATTTAAAAAATGAAGCAGTTTTATTAGAAATAGCTTTAATTTGGCATTCTCTTTTAAAGATGAGAAATCATGGTTTTACTTTAATGATACCGCCAACAATTTTAAAGGAATTTGCTTTAGTTGGGAGCGGTCATTTTCCAATGGGAAAAGAAGATATTTATCAAATTGCTAATCCTGGAAAATTATCTGATGGGAAAGAAATTAGTGAGCCTCTTTTCTTAGCTGGAACATCAGAACCTGCTCTCCTTGCTTATTTTGCTGATGAGGTTTTAGATAAAAAAGATCTTCCTATTAAAGTTTGCGGGGTTTCTAATTGTTATCGGTCAGAAGTTGGTAGTTATGGCAAAGATACAAAGGGATTGTATAGAGTGCATGAATTTAGAAAAGTAGAACAAGTAGTTTTATGTGAAAACGATATTGAAAAATCTTGTTATTGGCTTGAAGAGATGCGAAAAATATCAGAAGAGATTTTAAAAGATTTAGAGCTTCCATACAGAGTAATTCAAATCTGTACCGGAGATATGGGTTGCGGAAAATATAAAATGTATGATATTGAAACCTATATGCCTTCAAGAAATAGTTATGGAGAAACTCATTCCGATTCAAATTTAACTGATTGGCAGGCAAGAAGATTAAATATAAAATACAAAGACGAAAATGGAGAAAAAAAATATGTTCATACTTTAAATAATACTGTAATTGCTTCTCCAAGAATTTTAATTGCTATTTTAGAAAATTATCAGCAAAAAGATGGCAGTATAAAAGTGCCTAAAGTTCTTCAAAAATATTTAGATTTTGAAGTTATTAAATGAAAGAAGAGATTTTTTTTATTAATAATTTAAATATAAATGTAAAAATTTTTGGAGAAGGAAAAATATTTTTAGTTTTACATGGATGGGGCTCAAAATCTGATAGATGGGAAAAATTTGGGAATATTTTATCTAATTATGGATTTAAAGTAATTATTCCTGATTTGCCAGGTTTTGGAAAAAGCGAAAAAATGAAACAAGCATGGTCTTTAGATGATTATTGTTTTTTTGTGGAAGATTTTGCTAATTTTTTAAATATTGAAAGATTTTATTTATTGGGGCATTCATTTGGAGGCTCTATCGCAATAAAATATAGTTTAAAATTTTCTCAAAGAGTTGAAAAATTATTTTTATTTGCCCCTTCTTGTATAAGAGAAAAAAATTTAAAGAAAAATTTTTTAAAAAATATTTCTAAAATTTTTAATAAATTTTCTTTTCTGCCCTTTTATAATTTTTTTAAAAAAATTTTTTATAAATTTATAGTAAGAAAAAGTGATTATTTATTATCAGAAGGAGTTTTAAAGGAAACTTATTTAAAAATAATTAATGAAGATTTGTCTGATAGTTTATCTTTAATTAATATTCCGACAATTATTATTTGGGGAGACAAAGATGATATTGTTCCGTTAGAAAATGGAAAAATTATAAATCAAAAAATTAAAAATTCAAAACTTGTGATAATTAAAAACGGAGATCATAATTTAGAGCAAACAATACCTGATATTTTATCGCAAAAAATTTTAGAAAATTTATAAAAATATGAATTATTTAATAATTATTTTTTGGTTTTTCTCGGTTTTTAAAAATGCTTTATTTTACCTGTATCTTTGGCAGTTAAAAGAATACCAATTTTACAGATTTTTAGACCATTTTAGAACTGAAAAGGGAAAAAGATTAATATTTAATAAAATCATTATTTTAAAGATTTTTATTCTTTTTTTCTTTCTTCTTTTTATTCCTTTTCAAAAAACAATAGTAATTAAGGGGTTTTTGCTTTTTTTCCTTCAGTCAATTTTATTATTTATTTATTTTGCTGAATTTTTTATATTTTTATTTAAAATTTTCCAAAAAAAATTAAAAAAACCAGTTTTAACAAAAAAAGCGATTTTATTGATTTCTTTATCAGTTTTTTTTATATTTTTAATTTGTGCCTATAGTATATTTTTAAAAAATATACTATATTTTGGTGTTTATCTTTTGATTTTTGATATTTTATCTCCTATTATTTTTTCTTTAATAGTTTTGATTTTAGAGCCATTTTCTATTTTGTTAAGAAAAAAGATTATGAGAAAAGCAGAAGAAAAAATTTCAAACTTTAAAGAATTAATTACTATTGGAATTACCGGAAGTTTTGGAAAAACTTCAACAAAGGAATTTTTATCAACAATTTTATCTGAAAAATTTAATGTTTTAAA
>JAKPCP010000068.1 GCA_029553225.1 bacterium
GAACCAAAAGAAATTGAAGAAATTGTTTTGGTGGGAGGACAAACAAGGATGCCAAAAATTCAAGAAGCGGTAAAAGAATTTTTTCAAAAAGAACCAAATAAATCTATAAATCCAGATGAAGTAGTTGCGATTGGCGCAGCTATACAGGGAGCAATTATTGGAGGAGATGCTAAAGAAGTTTTGTTGCTTGATGCTACTCCGCTTTCTTTAGGAATTGAAACATTTGGAAATGTTAATACAATTTTAATTCCCAAAAATACAATTTATCCAGTTTCAAAAACTCAAGTTTTTTCAACAGCAGCGGATAATCAAACTTCAGTTGAAATTCATGTTCTTCAAGGAGAACGTCCTATGGCTCAGGATAATAAAACTCTTGGAAGATTTATTTTGGATGGAATTCCGCCAGCACCAAGAGGAGTCCCTCAAATTGAGGTTACTTTTGATATTGATTCCAACGGTATTTTAAATGTATCAGCAAAAGACAAAGCAACAGGCAAAAGTCAATCGATAAGAATTGAAAGTTCTATTGGAATTTCAAAAGAAGAAGTTGAAAGAATGAAGAGAGAAGCAGAAATGTATGCAGAGGAAGACAAAAAGAAAAAAGAATTAATTGATGCAAGAAACTTAGCTGATAATTTAATTTATACTTGTGAAAAAACATTAAGAGATGCTGGCGACAAAATTAAGGAAGAAAATAAAAAAGAAATCGAGACAAAAATTGAAGAATTGAAAAAGGTTAAAGATAGTGATAATATAGATGAAATAAAAAATAAAACAAAAGATTTATCTGATTCTATTCAAAAGATAGGAGCAGAATTATATCAAGAAGCTCAGGAGAAAAAAGAAGAAAATAAAGAAGAAAAAAAAGATAATAATGAACCAGAGGAAGGAGAGTATAAAGAAGAATAATTTTATTAATTAAATTAAATAAATGAAAGATTACTATGAAATTTTAGGGGTACCCCATGATGCTTCCCAAGAAGAAATAAAGAAAGCATTTCATAAACTGGCTCATAAATATCATCCGCATAAAGGCGGAGATGAAAAAAAATTTAAAGAAATAAACGAAGCATATCAGGTTTTATCCAATAAAGAAAAAAGAGCTCAATACGATAAATTTGGGAGAGTTTTTGAAAGTGAAGGCGGCCAGGAACAAGGCCAAGGTTTTGATTTTTCTTGGGCTTGGGGAAATGGTGGGCAAAATGCAAATATGGATTTTGATTTTGAAGATTTAGGTGATATAGGGGATATATTTAGCGATTTTTTTGGATACAATACAAGAAGTCAAAAAACAAAAAAGGATTTAAGAAAAGGGAAAGATATTCAAATTGAAATTGAAGTTTCCTTAGAAGAAGTTTTAACAGGCACAACAAAACGAATCATTTTAACAAAGATGATTCCTTGTTCGCGTTGTAATGGTTCAGGAGCAGAGCCTAATACTTTAATAAAAGAATGTTTTTCTTGTCGAGGAACAGGACAGGTTCAACAAATTAAAAAAACATTTTTTGGCTCTTTTACAACCTTAACTATTTGTCCTGAATGTAATGGTGATGGATATAAACCAGAAAAACCTTGTATTGTTTGTAAAGGAGAAGGAAGGGTAAAAGGAGAAGAGGAAATAAATATTTCTATTCCGAAGGGCATTGACACAAATCAAGTTATAAAAATTGAAGGAAAGGGAGAAGCAGGAAGAAGAGGGGGGAAACCAGGAAATCTTTTTATTAAAATTTTAGTTAAAGAACATGAAGTTTTTGAAAGAAAAGGGGATGATTTATATATGAAACTTCCTATTACTTTTTCTCAAGCGGCATTAGGTGATGAGGTTGAAATTTTAACTTTGGATAAGAAAAAAATATTGCTTAAAATTCCTGCAGGAAGTGAATCAGGAAAAATCTTAAAAATTTCAGGAAAAGGAATACCTCATTTTTCAGGTTTTGGAAAAGGAAGTTTATATATTGAATTAATTGTAAAAATACCGAAAAATTTAACAAAAGAACAAAAAGAAGCTATTAAAAAATTAAAAGAATTAGGATTATAATTTAAGGTATTGTATTTTTTTAGAAATTTTTTTATAATTGAAAATTAAATAGATTTTTAAAATTTAATTTCGCCTCCGTAGCTCAATTGGTAGAGCAATGGCCTTTTAAGCCACTGGTTCCAGGTTCGAGTCCTGGCGGAGGCACATATAATAATCTCAAAATTTTTTTTAAAGTTATTCACTATTATTCTTCTTTTGAAAATGTGATATAATTTATTTAAGAAAAAGGTCGATAAAAAATAATTTAAAATAAAAAAATGTTTTGGGATATAACTATAAATGCTCTCTTAAATTTATGGCAAGGTGTTATAAACTTTGTTCCTAAATTAATAATTGCTATTGTTGTTTTTTTGATTGGTTATTTTATTTCTGTTGGAATAGGAAAATTAATAGAAGAGATTTTGAAAGGATTAAAATTTAATAAGTTATTTGAAAAAGAAAATTTAAAAAAAGCAATGGAGAAAGCAGATATTAAATTAGATGCTTCAAAATTCGTTGGAGATATTTTTAAATGGATTTTAGTAATTGTCTTTTTGTCAGCTGCGGCAGAAATTTTAGGGTTAATGCAATTCTCTTCTTTCCTTTATAGTATTTTAGGGTATTTGCCAAATGTTATTGCTGCTGTTTTAATTTTTATTGTTGCAGTAATTATTGCTGATATTCTTGAAAAAATTACAAAAGCAAGTATAGAAAGTATAAAAGTTGGATATGGAAATGTTGCTGGCGCAATTGTAAAATGGTCAATTTTAATTTTAGCGGCTTTAATGATTTTAGCTCAGTTAGGAATTAACACAATGTTAATACAAACTCTTTGGGGAGGAATTGTTGCTTTAGTAGTAATTTCTGCTGGCCTTGCATTTGGTTTAGGAGGAAAAGATATTGCAGCTGAGATTTTAAAAGATTTAAAAGATAAGATAAAAAAGTAATTAACACTTGACAAGTAATTTTGATTTGCTAAAATTTGTTTATTATGAGAATACAAGAAAATATACGAAAAAAAAGAAGCGGTTGATTTTTATTTTGTTTGTAAGTTTTCTAAATCAAAAAAACCGCTTCTTCTAAAGCGGTTTTTTTGATAAAAATTTTAAATAGAAAATGAATGACAGAAAGAATGGGAAGACAGAAAGAATGGGAAGAGAGTACTTTGAAAATTAAATATTGATAGTTAATAATTATTTATTGATTATTAATTGTCAGCCGCAATATTGCTTTTAAAAAAGAGAAAAAATAAAAATTTTTTAAGGGCAGATGGTGGATGCCTTGGGATATCGAGGCGATGAAGGACGTGGCGTAACTGCGATAATCCTCGGGGAGGTGTTGAGCAACCTTTGATCCGGGGGTTTCCGAATCGGGAAACCGGATGCAGGCTTAACCTGCATCATCTTATTAGATTTTCTAATAAGAAGCGAACCCGCTGAAGTAAAACATTTCAGTAAGCGGAGGAAAAGAAAAAAAATTGCCTTTTTATTTTTTTCTTATTTTTATTTTTTAGATATTTTAAATATTTTAATAATTTGATAAGAAAAAAATAAAAAGCACATTCCCTTAGTAGTGGCGAGCGAACAGGGAGGAGCCCAAACTGCTTTACATTTTGTAAAGCAGGGTTGTAAGAAAGTATTGTCCGGAGCAATCCGGAGGGAGAACATTTAGATAAAGCTTCGTTAATTGAATGCTCCTGGAAAGGACAACCATAGAGGGTAATAGTCCCGTAAATGAAAACGGCTTTATGCTCCTTGATACTTTTCTTGAGTACTTTAAGGCATGATAACCTTGAAGGAAGCAGGCCGAACTATCGGCCAAGGCTAAATACTACGATATCTCCGATAGTGAACAAGTACCGTGAGGGAAAGGTGAAAAGCAGGGAGGTGATCCCGGTGAAATAGTACCTGAAACCATTTTGCCCACAAAGACTCGGAGCTTTACGTTTTTACGTAAGGTGACGGGGTGCCTATTGAAGAATGAGCCAACGAGTGCTTTACATTGCTTTATTTAAGCGCCTCCGGCGCGTAAGTATAGTGAAAGCAAGGGTGAATAGCCCGACCTTAAGCGATGTAGAGCGACCCGAAGCCAATGCGAGCTTACCATGGACAGGGTGAATCTCGTAGAAATACGAGAGGAGGCCCGAACCCGTGAGCCGTGCAATACTCTGGGATGATCTGTGGTAAGTAGTGAAAAGCTAATCGAGCTTGGTAATAGCTGGTTCTCTCCGAAATAGCTTTAGGGCTAGCGCCTACAATACTTTTTGCAGGTAGAGCACTAGAAGGGATATCGTGCCGTACGGTAGGTATTCCTACTAAACTCCGAATAGTAAAAAGATTAATGTAGGTAGTCAGACTGTGGGGGCTAAGCTCCATGGTCGAAAGGGAAACAGCCCAGATCTTCATCTAAGGTCCCTAAACTTTCTGATTTATCAGAATCTTAGTTTTTTAAACTAAGAGAGCTAAGTGCTATGAAGGAAGTAGAATTCCTTTGATAGTTAGGAGGTTAGCTCAGAAGCAGCTATCCTTTAAAAAGTGCGTAACAGCTTACTAACTAAGGAATTCTGCGCCAAAGATTTAACGGGGCTAAGCTCAGTACCGAAGATAAGGATTTGCTTATGTTTTACATAAGCAAATGGTAGGAGAGCGTTCTTAACACACTGAAGCTGAAGGGCGACCAACAGTGGAGTGTTAAGAAGTGAGAATGTTGGCACGAGTAACCGCAATCCCGATAAAAACTCGGGACACCGAAAACCTAAGGTTTCCTTGACAATGACAATCAGTCAAGGGTTAGGCGGGCCTAACTTTTTATCCGAAAGGATAAAAGGGATGGACAGCCGGTTAATATTCCGGCCCTTCTATAGTTTTAACTAAAGTGACGAAGACATTGAGTTTAAGAGTATTATTGGATTTACTTTGCCTTGCAAAAGGCAGGAGATTTAACTACGGTTAAATCAACTTAAATGATATTTCTTCCTAGAAAAGCTTTAGCAGAATTCTATAGAATCCGTACCGAAAACCGACACAGGTGGGTTGGTATAAATGTACCAAGGTGAATGAGTGAAAGCTCCTGAAGGAACTCGGCAAAAAAGTGTCCGTAAGTTCGCGATATGGACTTCCAATGCATTGCATTGGACGCAGCGAACGTACCCCTAGCGACTGTTTATCAAAAACACAGGTCCCTGCTTAACTCGTAAGAGGATGTATAGGGGCTGAGGCCTGACCAGTGCTGGAACGTTAATCTCGTCGGTCTTATTAGTTTTCTAATAAGGCTGAATGAGTGAAGCGCCAGTGAACGTCGGCGGTAACTATAACCGTCCAAAGGTAGCGTAATCCCTTGCCGGGTAAGTTCCGGCCCGCATGAAAGGCTTAACGACTAGGGGACTGTCTCCAGGAGTTGCTCAGTGAAAATGCAACACCGGTAAAGATGCCGGTTACCTGCGGCTAGACGGGAAGACCCCAGGAGCTTTACTGCAGTTAAATATTGAGTTTTGGTTTTAAATGCGTAGCGTAGGTGGGAGACTATGAAGCCTCGATTTCGGTCGGGGTGGAGTCGCCAATGAAACACCACTCTTTTAAAACCTTTATTCTAATCTCGCTTTTGTGGGAAACAGTGTTTGACGGGCAGTTTAAGTGGGGTCCTTGCCTCCTAAAAAGTAATGGAGGCGTTTAAAAGGTCGGCTAGCTCCGGATGGAAATCGGAGCGATAGCGCAAAGGCATAAGCCGGCTTTACTGCAAGAGGGATAACTCGCGCAGTTGGGAAACCAGAACTTAGTGAACCGACGGATTTTCATAGAAAATCCGGAGATCATCAAACAAAAGTTACCCTGGGGATAACAGGCTAGTAGAGCCCGCGAGTCCACATCAACGGCTCTGTTCGGCACCTCGATGTCGGCTCACCTTATCCTGGGGCTGGAGAAGGTCCCAAGGGTTGGGCTGTTCGCCCATTAAAAAGGTACGTGAGCTGGGTTCAAACCGTCGTGAGACAGGTTGGTCCCTATCTACCGCAGGCGTAAAATCTTGAGGGGAGTTGTTCCTAGTACGAGAGGACCGGAACGAACTGACCTCTGGTCTACCAGTTGTTCTGCCAAGAGCATCGCTGGGTAGCTATGTCGGGAAAGGATAAGCGCTGAAAGCATATAAAGCGCGAAGCCTACCCCAAGATTAGGATTTTTAGCTTCCTCAAAGATGATGAGGTTGATAGGCTACAGGTGTAAGTGGAGTAATCCATTAAGCCGAGTAGTACTAATAAAGCGATCAAATTTATTTTTCTCTTAAATTAAAAGTAAATTAGCGGCTGACAATTGATAATCAATAAAAATCAAGGATTCTGTAAGACGGCGATACCAAAGGTGCTCCACCCGATTCCATTTCGAACTCGGAAGTGAAATCCTTTAGGGCCGATGATAGTGGCTTTGCCGCGAAAGTAGGTCGCCGTCCTACAGAGTTCTTGATTTTTTATTTTTAAAGACTTTTTAAGGTCTTTTTTTTATTTTTATTTAGAGTAGAATTAAAGTAGAAATTAGATATTATTTGTGGAAAATATTTTTATGAAAAAAAAGAAAAAAAATATTTTTAGAAATTTAATAATAGTTTTAGTTTTTATTGGAATTTTATTTTTATTAAATTTATATCAAAAAGAAATAAAATCTTTTTCTTATAATCTTTTTTTACCGATTCAAAAAGTTTTTTGGAAAATAGGGGATAGTGCTTCTGATTTTTTTAATGTTTTTATAAAAATAAAAAGCGCTGCCGAAGAAATTAATAAATTAAAATCAGAAAATAAAAAACTTTTATACGAGATTTCAGATTTAAGAGAGGTTAAAAAACAAAATGAATTTTTAAGAAAAGCTTTAAATATTGGATTAAATAAAGATTTTGATATTTTATTTGCCAATATTGTAGCAAAAGATATAAATTCAGATTCAATTTTGATCGATAAAGGAGAAGTTGATGGTGTCTTAAAAGATATGCCAGTTTTAACTGAAGAAAAGATTTTAGTAGGAAAAGTTGAAGAAGTCTATAAAAATAGTTCGAAAATAATGCTTATTTCTAATAAAAAAAGTGAAATTGATGTAAAGATTCAGAAAGAAGAGAACAATAATGATATTTTTGGAATTTTGAAGGGCGAAGGAAATTTTAAAATTATTTTAGATCTAATTCCAAACGAAAAAGAAGTTTTTAAAGATGATAAAATTATTACAACAAGTTTAGGCGGGATTTTTCCTCCGAATATTTTAATTGGAAAAATAAAAGAAGTTAAAAAAAGCGATGTTTCTTCATTTCAGTATATAGAAGTTGATCCATACTTTGATATTAAAGACATCGAATCCTTATTTGTTGTGAAAAATATTTTAAATCATTAAATATGAATTTTAAAAAAATATTAATTTTAATTTTTTTTCTTTATATCCTAATTATTTTTCAAACGAGTTTTTTAGTGCATTTTGATATATTAGGATTTATTCCAAACTTTATTATTATTTTTATTGCTTTATTGTCATTATTTGAAAAAAATAAAAAATTTTTATCATTATCAGGATTATCAAGTATTGTTGGAGGTTTTTTTCTTGATTTATTTTCTTTTAGGCTGTTTGGCTTTTATATTTTAATATTATCTTTAATAACAATTTTTATAAAAAAGATTATTAAAAACTATGTTGAGATTTCCTTTTAATAAAAAATCAAAAATTAAAAAATTAACTAAAGAATATATTGAACCGAATGAAATATTTTTAGATTCTTTGGCTAAAAAAAAGGAGGAAGAATTGAATATTTCGGAGAAAAAAATAGAAGTGCCTTTGTCATATAAGCTTCTTAAATCTTTTTTTGCTTTTTCATTTTTCTTGCTTTTTGTGCTTTTTTTAAGGACAATTCAGTTCCAAGTTTTTGAGAACAAAGAATTATTAGCAAAATCCAACAGAAATAAATTTGTTTCAAATTCTTTAGAATCTTATAGGGGAGTGATATATGATTCTAAGGGAAAACAATTAGTTTTTAATAAATTAAGTTTTGATTTAATTGTTGATAAGAAAAAGCTTTTTGAAACAGAAAAAGAAAAAAATGATACCTTGAAAATGCTATCAGAAATTTTTAATTTAAGCGAAAAAGAATTAGAAGAAAAAATTAATAAAGAAGATGGTGAAAAAATAGTTTTATTTAAAAATATTGATTCTCAGCCATTAATTAAATTAAAGCCGAAAATTCTTGATTTTAAATCCTTAGAGATAAAGGTTAAATCAATTAGAAATTATTCAGATGGTCCTGTTTTTTCTCATATATTAGGTTATATGGGTCAAATAAATAAAGAAGAATTAGAAAATTTTAATGAATATTCATTATTTGATAGTATTGGCAAATCAGGGTTAGAAAAATTTTATGAAAGCATTTTAAGAGAAAAACAAGGAAAAATTCAAGTTGAAAAAGATGCTTATGGTAATATTTTGTCTGAAAAAGTTATTTCAACGCCGCAATCAGGTAAAAGTTTAGTGCTTTATTTAGATGCTGATTTGCAAAAAAAAATAACTGAAGAAATGGAAAAAATGTTAAAAGAAGTAAATGGTAAAAAGGGAGCAGCAGTGGCAATAGATCCAAGGACAGGTGGAGTATTAAGTTTGGTAAGTTTTCCTTTATTTGATAATAATATTTTTACCCAAGAAGATAATAAAGATTTAGTTAAAAATATTTTAGAAGACAAAAATAATCCTTTGTTTAATCGGGCTGTTTCTGCTCAATATCCAACTGGTTCTATTATTAAGCCATTAATTTCTTCGGCAGCGCTTGAAGAAAAAATAATTTCTCCAGAAAAAAAGATTAATTGTCAGGGAAAAATAACTATTTTAAACCCTTATAATCCGGAAAAAGAAACAATAAAAAAAGATTGGACTACCCATGGTTTAACTGATATGAGAAAAGCAATTGCGGAATCTTGTAATGTATATTTTTATACAATTGGAGGGGGTTATAAAGATCAGATTGGATTAGGTCCAACAAAAATTAAAAAATATCTTGAATTATTTGGGTGGGGAAATAAAACAGGAATTGATATTTTTTCGGAAAGCAAGGGTTTTATTCCAACTCCTCAGTGGAAAAAGGAATTTAAAGGAGAGAATTGGTATAATGGAGATACATATAATCTTTCCATAGGGCAGGGAGATATTTTAATAACACCTTTGCAAGTTGCTTTATCTTATTCAGCAATTGCTAATAATGGCATTCTTTTTAAACCTTTAATTGTTAAGGAAATTATAGATGAAAATAAAAATATAATACAAGAAAACAAGCCTCAGATTATAAGAGAAAATTTTACTGATAAAGAAAATCTTAAAGTAGTAAGAGAAGGAATGAGAATGACAGTTACAGCTGAAAATGCGCCTTTAGCATCAGCTCCAAGCTTAAATGATTTACCAGTAAAAGTGGCAGCAAAAACTGGGACAGCAGAAACAGGGAAAAATAATTATTTACATAAATGGATTACTGTATTTGCTCCTTACGATAATCCAGAAATAGTTTTAACAATTGTAATAGAGGATATACCAGATACTCAACCGACAACAATTCCAATTGCAAAAGAAGTTTTAAATTGGTATTTTAAAGAAAAAATAACAAAATAAATAAAAAAATAAGATGGCAAAAGAAAAAAAAGAAAACAAAAGAAATAATTATTATTTAACAGAAGAAGGTCTTAAAAAAATTAAACAAGATCTTAACTATTTAAAAAATGTTAAAAGAAAAGAAATTTCTGAACGTTTAAAAGAAGCAATTTCATATGGTGATTTAAGTGAAAATTTTGCATATCAGCAAGCAAAAGAAGATCAAGCTTTTTTAGAAGGGAAAATAAACGAATTAGAAAAATTAATAAATAGAGCATCTGTTGTTGAAAGTAAAGATAAAGACAGTGTTCATCTTGGAAACATTGTAACAATTGTAGAAATTTCTGATAATAAAAAAGAAGAAGAAACTTTTACTTTAGTTAGTTCGGCAGAGGCAGATGTTTTTTCTGGAAAAATTTCTGTAGATTCTCCTATTGGTCAAAAGTTATTAAATTTAAAAGAAGGAGATATTTTTATTTTAGAAACCCAAAACGGGAAAAAAGAATATAAAATTATAAAAATTCAATAAATATGGAAGCAATTTCAAGTTTTAGTGGGAAAAATAAAAATGTAAGGACAAGATTTGCTCCTTCTCCAACAGGGCTTTTTCATATTGGAAGTGCAAGAACAGCATTATTTAACTATCTTTTTGCTAAAAAAGAAGAAGGTTCATTTATTTTAAGAATTGAAGATACTGATAAAGAAAGGTCAAATAGTATTTTTGAAAATGATATTATTGAAAATTTGAAATGGTTAGGAATTTTATGGGACGAAGGGCCTGTTTATAATGAGGAAAAAATAAATGGGAAAAATTTTATCGGGGATTACGGGCCTTATCGGCAAAGTGAAAGAACTGAAATTTATAAAAAATATTTAGAAAAACTTTTAGAAGAAAAAAAAGCATATTATTGTTTTTGTACTCCTGAAGAATTAGAAGCAAAAAGACAATATCAAATAAGTATTGGCAATCCGTATCATTATGATGGGAAATGCGCTGGTCTTTCTGAAAAAGAAATACTAGATAATTTAAAACAAGGCAAGAAATATGTAATTAGGTTAAAAGTGCCAGCAAAAAAAATAGAAATAAATGATTTAATTAGGGGAAAGGTAGAATTTAATACAGAACTTTTAGGAGATATTATTATTGCTAAAGATTTAAACGCTCCTTTATTCAATTTTTCAGGAGCAATAGATGATTTTGAGATGAAAATTACTCATGTCATAAGAGGAGAAGATCATTTATCAAATACTCCAAAACAAATCATAATTCAAGAAGCATTAGGTTTTTATCGGCCTTATTATGCTCATCTGCCTTTAATTTTAGGCCCTGATAAAAGTAAATTAAGCAAAAGACATGGTGCTGTTTCTGTTTCTGAATATAAAAAAGATGGGTATTTAAAAGAGGCGTTGATTAATATGATTGCTCTTTTAGGTTGGAATCCGGGAAATGAAAAAGAGATTTATTCATTAAAAGAATTGATTAAAGATTTTTCTATAGAAAAAATAAATAAATCAGGAGCAATTTTTAATATTAAAAAATTGGATTATTTAAATGGTTTTTATATTAGACAAAAATCAATAAATGAAATTACAGAGCTATGTCTTCCATATTTAATTGAAGCACGTCTTATAATTCCTATAATAAAAGAGCAAGAAAGAATTTTAAGCTTTAAAAATTCTTTTGAAAAAGAGATTATTCAGGAAAAATTTTTAACAGAGAGCGAGAAAGAAATTTCTTTAGAGGAAATTAAAAAAATTATTTCATTATATCAAGAAAGATTAAAAAAATTATCAGAAGTTGTGGAATTAACTGATTTTTTCTTTAAAAAAGAAATAAAATACGAAAAAGATTTATTAAAATGGAAAACAATGACAGAAAAAGATTTATTATATGTTTTAGATAAATTAGAAGAAATATTATCTAAAATTGAAGAAAAAGATTTTAATAAAGATAATTTAAAAGAGATTTTAGATTTAGAAAGCGAGAAAACAGGAAAAGAATTAAATATGATAGGCGATAGGGGACATTTATTATGGCCTTTAAGAGTTGCCTTAACAGGAAAAGAAGCATCTGCAGGGCCTTTTGAAATTGCTGAAATTTTAGGAAAAGATGAAACTATTAAAAGAATTAGAGCAGCTAAAAATTTAATTTTGGATAAATGAAAAGAAAAATATTTTTTATTTTTTTTATTTTATATTTATTTTTCTTTTTTAATTTTATTTTTGCTCAAAGTGATATAAATAATTTAAACAATATTAATAATTTTTCAATTAAAGATTTTTTTAAAAAAAACCCAG
The DNA here is from genome assembly GCA_029553225.1 of bacterium. Classification (GTDB taxonomy): domain Bacteria; phylum Patescibacteriota; class Minisyncoccia; order Minisyncoccales; family GWA2-38-27; genus JAKPCP01. Next base: position 11,908 of record JAKPCP010000068.1, read on the forward strand.
AAGATATTAATTTTTTAGAAAAAATTAAACAAACTGATATATATTATAAATTAGAAACATTTTGGAGCTCTTTTTTAAAACCACCTCTTAATAATTTAATAGAGAAGACAAAAAACGCTATTTTTAATAAAACAGAAATTAATAATATTAACTTAAAAAAAAAGATAAAAAATGAGATTAATAAAGAAAAAAATGAGACAATAAATGAATTTCAGGAAATAAAAAAGCAAGAATATCAAAAAATAAAACAAAAAATTAAAGAAGAATTTAAAAATTTAATTAATAATTATAAAGAGTAGGAGGTGGGGTTTTTACTTGACATCTGTTTTTATAAATAATAATATATAGTTAGAAAATGTCGTAAAATGTAGGTAAAGCGACATTTTATATAAAAAAATAAGATTATATATAAAAAACGAGAATAATATAAATATCTATGCTTTTATATAAATATTTATGCTTTGATTAATTTTTTTAAAAATAAATATTATTTAAAAATAAAAATTTAAAATTAAAATTATGAAAAATTCTGATAAAACAATTATTGAACATATCCCCGACTTTTTAGATTATTGCGAGGTTGAAAAAGGATTATCTGATAATACTCAAGAAAACTATAAGCGGTATCTTGATAAATTTAGAGAATGGTTAAAATATAAGAATTTAAGCAATATTAAACCACACGAATTAACACCTCAGCATATTTGGGACTATCGGCTTTATCTTTCTCGCTATATTAACCCTAAAACAAAAAAGGGGCTAGATAAGACAACCCAAAACTATTATTTAATCGCTTTACGCGGCTTTTTAAGCTATTTTGTGGCAAAAGATATAAATTCCATCCCGCCGGATAAAATTACGCTTCCTAAACCTGATAAAAAGACAAAAACAATAAAATTTCTCACCTTAGATCAAGTTGCAAAGCTTTTAGAGGCCCCAGATACAACAAATATTATTGGTTTAAGAGACAGGGCTATTTTAGAAACTTTTTTTTCTACAGGTTTAAGAATTCAAGAGCTTACTTCTTTAAATGTAGAGCAATTTAAAAACATAGAAGATAAAGATGAGTTAGAGTTAGGAATTATTGGAAAAGGAGGTGTTCCGAGAACTGTTTATTTTTCAAAGCGCGCTTTGTTTTGGATTAAAAAATATTTAAACCAAAGAAAAGATAAAGAAAAGCCATTATTTATCCATTTTAGAGCAAAAAAAGATGCTGATCCTCGTTTAACTTGTCGTTCCATTGAGAGAATTGTTAAAAAATATGCAATAAAATCAGGAATTCCAATTTTTACCACTCCTCATACGCTTCGTCATTCTTATGCTACTGATTTATTAAATAAAGGAGTTGATTTGCGAACAATTCAAGAATTTTTAGGGCATAAAAATATTGTTACAACCCAAATATATACTCATGTTACGAATAAGAGATTAAAGGATATTCATAAAAAATTTCATTCTCTTTCTGAATGAAAATTAGTTTTTAGGATTGTTTTTTAGAATTAATAAATGTCGCAAAATATTAATCTTATTTTCCAAATCTTCTTTGGCGAGAATAATAATCATTTAATGCTTTTTCTAAATCTTTTTCAGTAAAATCAGGCCAATATTTTGAAGAGAAATACAATTCAGAATAAGCAGATTGCCAAAGCAGAAAATTAGAAAGCCGTTTTTCTTTGCCTGTTCTTATTAAAAGATCTAAATCAGTTGTCCAAAGATTTTGAGAGATAGTTTTTTCATTAATTTTTTCTAAAGGAATTTTCTTTTCTATAATTTTTTTGACAACTTCAACTATTTCATTCCTTCCCCCATAACTTAAAGCAAAATTAACAGTCATTTTTTTATTATTTTTTGTTGAATTTTCTACCTTTTCAATTTCTTTTTGCAATGATTTAGGCAATTTTTCTTTTTGGCCAATTACTCTTATTCTTATTTTTTCTTTTTTTGCCGTATCTTCATAATCTTTTATCATTTCTTCTGCTAATTTCATTAAATAATCAACTTCTTTTTTTGATCTTTTCCAGTTTTCTGTAGAAAAAACAAAAAAAGTTAAATTTTTTATTCCTCTTTTATTTGCCCATTCAATTGCTTTTTTGACCTTATCTATCCCCTTTTTATGACCTTCAAAAGTAGGCAATCCCCTTTTTTTAGCCCATCTTCTATTTCCATCAATTATAATTCCTAAATGATTAATTGTTTTTTCTTTCATATTTATTATTTTTTTATTGCTTTTGTGTTTTTCTTTTAACTTTAATTTAAAAAAAGATAAAAATCAAGTTTTTTAAAAATTTTCTTCAAATTGAATTGGCATTTTACTTTGCTCTTTTGAAACAATAAATCCTATAGAAAATGAAAATAAAGAAATTAAAACAATAATAATAAAAATTAATATTTCCTTTTGATATTTTTTGACAAAAAATTTAAATTTTGATAACATTATTTTATAAAATAATTAATATTTTATTTATTATGTCTAAAACAAAATCAGCAGGAACAACAGGATTAGGAAGAGATTCTCAGCCAAAATATCTTGGAGTAAAGCTTTTTGATGGTCAAAAAGTTAAACCTGGAATGATTATTGTGCGTCAAAGAGGCACAAAGTTTATTGCTGGAAAAAATGTTAAAAAAGGCGCTGATGATACTCTTTATGCATTAAAAGAAGGCACTGTTAAATTTCAAACAAAAAAGAAAACACTTTTTAATAAAAACAAAAGATTAGTAAAAGTAGTAAACGTTGAATAAATATTCTTTGTTTATTTTTTTGCTGATGTTTTAATAAATTCTTTAAATAAAGGATGAGGATTTAAAGGACGGGATTTAAATTCTGGATGGAATTGTACTCCTACAAAAAATGGATGATTTTTTATTTCAACTATTTCTACTAAATTTTTTTCTGGATTTATTCCTGCAAACACCATTCCATTTTTTTCTAAAATTTCTTTATAGTTATTATTAAATTCATATCTATGGCGATGTCTTTCTGAAATAATTTTTTGATTTCCATACGCTTTAAAAGAAAAAGTATCAGGATTTAATCGACAATTATAAGCGCCTAATCTCATTGTTCCTCCATATTTTTTATTTTTTAGCAATTTTTTTTGCTCTTCCATAATATCAATTACTGGCTCGCAATTTTTTGAAAATTCTGTTGAATTAGCATTTTTAATATTACAAACATTTCTTGCAAATTCAATAACTGCTAATTGCATTCCTAAACAAAGGCCTAAAAACGGAATTTTATTTTTTCGGCAAAATTCAATTGCTTTTATTTTTCCCTCTATTCCCCTATTTCCAAATCCTCCAGGAATAATTATTCCATCATAATTTTTAAGCTCTTTTAATTTTTCCGGATTTTTTTCGTATTGTTCCGATGAAATCCAAGAAATTTCCGGTTTTAAATTATAATAAGAAGAAGCATGTTTTATTGCTTCAATAACTGAAATATAAGAATCAGTTAAGGTAAAATCTCCGCTTTCAAAATATTTTCCAACAATTCCGATTTTAACAGATTTTTTAGATTCTTTTATTGATTTAGCCATTTTTTCCCAATCTTTAAGATTGCTTTTTCTTGATCTTAAATTAAAAAAATTAAGAATTCTATTTCCTAAATTTTCTTTTTCAAAATTTAAAGGAATATCATAAATTGATTGAATATCAGGAGCAGAGATAATATTTTTAAAAGGAACATTGCAAAAAATTGAAATTTTCTTTTTTCTCGGTTCATCTAATGGTCGAGCAGATCTTGCCAAAATAAAATCTGGTTGAATTCCTATTGAATTTAAAGATCTTACAGCGTATTGAGTTGGTTTTGTTTTCATTTCTCCAATTGTTTGAGGAATAGGAAGATAGCTTACTAAAATAAAAAGCACATCTTTTGGATATGCCATTTTTAACATTCTTGCCGCTTCTAAAAATAAAATATTTTGATATTCTCCTACAGTTCCTCCAATTTCAATTAAAACAAAATCTGCATTATTTTTTCTTGTTGCTTTTTTTATTCTTGAAATTGCCTCGTTTGGAATATCTGGAATAGTTTCAACGCAACGACCATTATATTCTAAATTTCTTTCTTTATTTATAACGGTTTGAAAAACTCTTCCGGTAGTAATATAGTTTGTGTCGTAAATATTTTCATCTAAAAATCTTTCATAATTTCCGATATCTTGGTCGCATTCGGTTCCGTCTTCTGTGACAAATACTTCTCCATGTTCTATTGGATTCATTGTTCCGGCGTCAACATTGAGATAAGGATCAATTTTAATAGCTGTTACTTTAAATCCTTTGCTTTTTAAAATTCTTCCAATTGAAGCAGCGGCAACACCTTTTCCAATGCCTGACATAACACCGCCAGCAACAAAAATATATTTTGATTTTAGCATAATTTAAAAAATAAAATTTTAAAATAATTAAATTTTTTCTTCTGTTACAATCAATCTTAGTTCTGCTTCTAAATTATGAGGAAATTTAATTTTAATAGGAAATTCTCCCAATTCTTTTATAGGTTCTTCCAATTGAATCTGCTCTTTTTCAATGTTTATTCCTGTTTCTTTTAATTTGTCTGAAATTTTTTGAGCAGTGATTTTTTCAAAAAGTTGATTTTCTTCCCCTACTTTTACAGGAATTACTAATTCTGTGCCATCTATTTTTGTGGCTAATTCTTGGAATTTTTTTAATTCTTGTTCAGCTTTTTTTTCTTCAATTTCTTTTTGAATTTCTAACCATTTTAAAGATTCTTTTGTTGCTGGTTTTGCTAATTTATTTGGAATTAAAAAATTTCTGGCATACCCCTCTTTAACTTCTTTTACCTCAAATTTTTTTCCTAATTTTTCAACATCTTGTAAAAGTATTACTTTCATAATAATATAGTTATTTAAAATTTTTAAATTATTTTTATATTTTAACTTATTTACTTTAATAATTCAATAGCTTTTTCTAGTTGAGGATCTTTTCCTTCTTCAAAATCTTTTTCTGTTAATTCTACTTTTATATCTGGCTCTAAGCCAACATCTGTTATTTTATTTTCTTTTGGCGTTAACCAATCAGCAACAGTTATTTTAATACTAGAACCATCAGATAAAGTTTCTAATTCTTGAACAGAGCCTTTTCCAAATGATTTTTCTCCTACTAATTTAACTCCCCTATTGTCTCTTAAAGCAGCGGCTAATATTTCTGATGCTGAAGCAGAGCCGCTATTAATTAAAACAACTAAAGGATATTTTAAAAGTTTTGCGTTCCCGTTTGTTTTATATACTATTTTATTATTTTTATATCTAAAATCTTCAATAACAACTATTTCATCTTTTTCCAAGAACCAATCAGCAATATTTTTTGCCACTTCTAAATATCCGCCTGGATTATTTCTTAAATCAATAATTATTTTTTTTGCCGGGCTGTTTAAAATTTCTTTTGCGACTTTTGGGAAATCATAATTTGCTTTTTCTGAAAATTCATAAATTTTTATATAAGCAATATCATTATTTTTTAATTCCCATTCTAAAGACGGAACTTCTATTACGGCTCGTTTAATTTTGAATTCTTTTACATTATCCCATCCATCTCTTAAAATAGTTAAAGAAACTTCTGTGTCTTTTGGTCCCCTAATTAAAGAAACTGCTTCATCAATAGTTAAATCTGATGTAAAAGTGTCGTTAATTTTTATAATTTTATCTCCAGGCATTAACCCTGCTTTTTCTGCCGGAGAGCCTTTTATTGGAGAGATAACTTGAAGTTGATTTTTCTTTATTCCAACTTCCATTCCCACTCCTTCAAAATAACCGCTTACATCTTCTAAAAACTTTTTAGTTTCATCTGGTTTAAAAAAAACAGTATAAGGATCATTTAAAGATTTAACCATTCCTGCTGCTGCGCCATAAATCATTTCTTGAGGTTTTATTCTTTCTTTATCTACGAATTTTTTTTCTAATTTATCCCATGTTTCCCAAATTAAAGATAAATCAACTTTTTCCGGCGGACATACTTTGCAGATAACTTGATTTTTTCCGACATAAAATCCAAAAATAAAAATTACCAAAAATAATGATATTTGAAATAAAACTAAAAAAATTTTCTTATGAGATTTCATATTTATTTTTATTTTATTTAACTATTATAACTATTAAAAAATTAAAAACAAGTTTTAAAATTTTATATATTTGATATTTTAACATAATTTTTTAAAATTAAAAAGATTATAGAAA
>JAKPCP010000062.1 GCA_029553225.1 bacterium
AAGAAATATGAATGAAAAAAGAAAGCAGTATTTAAAACAATTTAGATATTTAGCTGTTAAAAAAGAGACTTACGAAAAAATTTTGTCTATAAACAAAAACAGAGAAGAAAAAATGTATATATTATTCGATAAAATTGTTGATTTTTATTTAAAAAACTTTAAAAATACTTAAAAAACTTAAATATTATTTAAGTATTTTAAAAGACAAAAAAGTATATTTATTTATAATAAAAAAGTTTTTTAATCTAAAACTTGATTTTTTTCGAAAAAAATATTATATTGAGCAGGAGGTAAAAAAATGGATTTTTTAAACAATTTAAATTTAAATCAAAATTTTAAAAAATATGATAATGAAAACAAAAATTTTAAAAATTTCAAGCAAGCAGAAATAAATTCCTTCTTGCTTGAAGGTGTCATAAAACATTTCGAAGAGAAGCAGAATTCTTATGTTGGCTATCTCGAAATCAAAAATGGTAAAATTGTAAAAATAATTTTTACAAAAGATAAATCTCTTATCATCGATACAAAAATAATTTGTTTCGGGAAGATTTTGACGTCAGACAAATATTACCCATCATTGTTTTGCACAAAATTTTTTGTTTCTTAATAAAAAAAACCGCCCCGTTTGGGGCGTTATTAAAAAATAAAAAAAGGAAAAAAATATGAATTATTATGAAATTATAGCAAAAATTTCTGCATTTGTCAATACTATTCCGACAAAAAATAAAATTCCGGTAATTTCTTCGTGGAAGGAATTTCAAAAAAGAAGGATTACAAAAGAAGAATATATCGATTGGTTTCAAAAAGGGCTTTATAATTCGCAATTTGCCGTTTTGATGGGCGGTATTAATAAATTAATTTGTATAGATTTCGATAATAAAGTTGAAGATTTAGAAAAAATATTTAAAGAATCTTATTCTTATTTAATTTCTAAAAAAATAGAATTTTATTCAGAACGAACACCGTCTGGTGGCTTCCATATCATTTTGAAATGTGATGATGCAGAAAATTTCAAGTCAGAAAAAATCGCAATAAATTCTAAAGAAGAAGCATTTATTGAAACAAAAGGCGAAGGGGGATATGTTATAGTAAATCCTTCTCCAGATTACGATATTATTAATATTAGTTTTGTTGAATTTTTAGAAAACGCAAGACCGGTAGATGAATTATCAATGTTACAGTTTTTGGAGTTTTTGAAGAATTATTCTTATAAAAAAGAGATGAAGAAGAATGAAGTTATTATTGAAAATAATGACAAAAACTTATTTAAAAATGATGAAGAAAAAAACAAAGCTTTAAATTTTTTATTAAATGAATTTACACAAGCGGGGTGGAAGGTATTAAAAGAAACAGACGATTGGCTCGAGATTCAAAGACCGGGCGGCGATGGAGTTACGGGTGGGATTAACAAAAAAGAAGTTTTCTATTATAATTTTTCGACTAACACAAAAAACTTTGATACGAAAGGATATAATTTTATAAAAACTATTCAGGCGTTAAAAAATTTTTCTTCTTTAAAAGAAACAGTTGAGTATATTAAGAAAAACATTCCTAATTTCTCACTCGATAAATCTAATACGCAAAAATATTTAAAAATTGAAGGTGTAGAAAAAATTTCGGATGATCTCTATGAGTGGAATGGCATAATTATGAATAAAAATTGTAAAATTGTAAATATATCGAGTAATTTTGGGAATTTTTTAAGTAAAAAAATTGGCAAAATAGATCAAAATAGTAAAGAAATTTATGTTGTCGATGGAAAAGTTATAAGACAAATCAATATTTCCGAAATAAGACAAGAAATAAAGAAAATTTATGTTGATTATTGCGATAAAAATAACATCACAAGCATCCTAATCGGTAAACCGATTCCTATTTCAGTTGTTATCGATAGATTTGTCGAGGATTTTTTAAAACCCGAGAAACTTTCTGGCTTGCAAAAATCTTTGAATATATTAGACATTGATTTTTTTGCAAATTATAAAAATGCTAACTATTTTTATTTTAAAAATTGCGTTGTAAAAGTTGTAAAAGATAAAATAGATATATTAAATTATGATGAGATAGACCAT
>JAKPCP010000037.1 GCA_029553225.1 bacterium
ATTCTGCTCTTTTTTCTTGACTGACATTTTTCCATGTTTTAAAAGCTTCCCATGCAGTGTTTAACGCTAAATCTCCAGTTTTTTCATCGCCTTTTTGAAAAACACCAATTACTTGATCTTTTTTTGATGGATTTATTGATAAAAATTTCTCTGCTAATTTAATTCTTTTACCGCCAATAACAATATCATGTTCTTTACCAAAATCTTTCTCGACATTTTCAAGTACTTTTTCCATTTCTTTTCTTTTTTCTTCATTTTTAAAATCTGTGTAAACCTCATTTTTAAACTCTTTCATCTTACCCTCCTAAAAGATAAATACTTCTGAAATAAATTTTATCAAATTAATCCATAAAGTAAAAATATTTTATAAATCCAAACAATCTAAAAATTAAAATCATTTTAAAATTTATCTTCTGATTTAATTGTTAATACTTTTACCTTTGTAAAATTAAACTAAAATGTAATTAAAGTGAAAAAGTTGAAAAAATATTGTTTAAATTATATACTTTTAATGTATGTTTTCTGTTTTTATTGATGAATCTGGAGATTTTGGATTTAAAAATAAGAAAGGAACATCAAAATTTTTTATTATAGGTGCAGCTATTATTAAAGAACAATTTGTGTCTGATATTCGAAGAACTATAAAAAAAATAAGAAATAAGTTAAGGAAAAATAAAAAGAAAAAATTACAGGAGATAAAATTTTCTAACTCAAGCTATAAAATTAAAAAGTTAATGATTAATAATTTTATGAAACATGAATTGGGATATTACTTTATCGTTATCGATAAATCAAAAATATATGAGAATTCGAAATTAAAAAATAAATACGATTATTTCTATAATTATGGCTTTAAATTACTGTTAGAAAAAATTATAAAAGATTTTAACAATAATGAAAGATTTTCTTTTGTATTTGATGGTAGAAGAAAAGGAGTGAAAGAATATATAAGTAAATTAATAAAAAATAATGAAATACCAGAAATTAAATATGAAATAAAAGAAATTGATTCGAAATCTGAAATAGCTATTTGTATAATAGATTTTCCTGTCGGGGTAATTTTTCAAAAATATGAACATAACAATTTTGAATTATATGAACTATTAAAACCAAAAATTAAAGAAGAAAAAATATTTCCAAAATAAAAAGGCGGCCCCTGGGAAGGCTTTTGTGCCCACATCCATGGACCCTTAACCCCAGGTCTTACCCGCTTAAATTTATTATATTATATAATATTGATTTGTCAAGAGATGTGTTATTGCATAAGTCCATAACATATTGAAAAAATTAAAAAATCATTCTATTTATGTTTTATCTTTTGATTTATATCTAATGGAGTTGGAGGGTTGATTTTTAAACTATAAACAATAAACTAAAAAGATATATTGAGTTAAAGTTTAATTTTATTACTCTATTAATCAAAAGTTGAAGATAATTTGATTGGAGTTATAATAGAATCGCTTAAAATTGAGGTGAAAATAATGAAAAAAATTATCAGTATAAGTCTTGGGTCGTCAAAAAGTGATAAGAAAGTAAATATATCTTTACCAATCGGGGAATTTGAAATAGAAAGAATTGGAACAGATGGTGACATTCAAAAAATGATAGAACTATTTAAAACATATGATGGAAAAGTTGATGCTTTTGGACTTGGGGGAACAGATTTTTATATTAAATTTGGAAATAAAGAGGTC
>JAKPCP010000041.1 GCA_029553225.1 bacterium
GAGATGAAGAAGAATGAAGTTATTATTGAAAATAATGACAAAAACTTATTTAAAAATGATGAAGAAAAAAACAAAGCTTTAAATTTTTTATTAAATGAATTTACACAAGCGGGGTGGAAGGTATTAAAAGAAACAGACGACTGGCTCGAGATTCAAAGACCGGGCGGCGATGGAATCACGGGCGGGATTAATAAGAAAGAGGTTTTTTATTATAACTTTTCAACTAATACAAAAAACTTTGATACGAAGGGATATAATTTTATAAAAACTATTCAGGCATTAAAAAATTTTTCTTCCTTTAAAGAAGCAATTGAATATATTAAGAAAAACCTTCCTAATTTCTCACTCGATAAATCTAATACGCAAAAATATTTAAAAATCGAAGGTGTAGAAAAAATTTCCGATGACCTATATGAATGGAATGGGATAATTTTAAATAAAGATTGTAAAATTGTAAATATATCGAGCAATTTTGGGAATTTTTTAAATAAAAAAATTGGCAAAATAGATCAAAATAGTAAAGAAATTTATGTTGTCGATGGAAAAGTTATAAGACAAATCAATATTTCCGAAATAAGACAAGAAATAAAGAAAATTTATGTTGATTTTTGCGATAAAAATAACATCACAAGCATCCTAATCGGTAAACCGATTCCTGTTTCTGTTATTATTGATAGATTCGTTGAACATTTTTTAAAACCTGAAAAACTTTCGGGCTTGCAAAAATCTTTGAATATATTAGATGTTGATTTTTTTGCAAATTATAAAAATGCTAACTATTTTTATTTTAAAAATTGCGTTGTAAAAGTTGTAAAAGATAAAATAGATATATTAAATTATGATGAGATAGACCATTTCGTTTTTGAAAAAAATATAATTAAAAAAGAATTTAAATTAATTAACAGAGAATTTGAGAATACATTTAATTTTTGTAAATTTGTAAGAAATATCGCAGGAAGTGAAGAAAAATACGAGATTTTAAAGAAAATTATCGGCTTTTTATTAGATAAACATAAAACAAACGCTTTAAACAAAGCAATAATTTTTAAAGATTATTCAAGTCTTTTAGATAACACGTCAGCGAATGGTAGGACAGGTAAGAGTTTATTAATCAAAGCAATTTCTTATTTAAGAAAAGTATCGATGCTCGATGGGAGGACAACTGACTGGAAGAGTAGATTTTTATTTGATAGAGTTGACTATTCTACCGATTTATTATTTATAGACGACGTTGATAAAAAATTTAATTTCAATTTTGTGTTTAATCGAGTCACAGGCGATTTCGTAATTGAGAAAAAGAATCAGGGGAGTTTTGTAATCCCTTTTGAAGTATCGCCTAAAATTGTAATTGCATCGAATTTTTTCATAGATGATCAAAAAGATGAATCGACAAAAGCAAGAATACAAACTTTTTATTTAGCGAATTATTATAATGCTAAAAAAACACCGAATAAAGAATTTGGCGAGTATTTTTTTGAAGATTGGGATGACGAAAAATGGAATGTTTTTTTTAATTTTTTTATAAAATGCAATTTTTTATACAGACAAAATCAAGAATTCGATTTTGAGATTACAGAAGATGATAAATATTTG
>JAKPCP010000009.1 GCA_029553225.1 bacterium
GCAGCATTGAATAATAGTTTGCCATTTTTAATAGAGCAAAGAGATATTAAAGGGGATCTTCATTGTCATTCAAATTGGGACGGAGGGGAAAATAGCATTGAAGAAATAGCAGAAGCAGCGAGAAAGATGTCGTATAAATATATTGGTATTGCAGACCACACAAAGTTTTTAAGAATTGAAAAAGGATTAGACGAGAAAAAGATTTTGAAACAAAAAGAGGAAATAGATAAAATTAATAAAAAATATTTAAAAGATAATTTTAAAATTTTTAGCGGATGCGAAGCAAATATTTTAAATGATGGTTCAATTGATATAAAAAATGAAGTTTTAAAAAAATTAGATTTTGTTATTGCTGGAGTTCATTCTTCTTTTAAGATAAGCAAATCTGAAATGACAAACAGAATAATTAAGGCAATGAGAAATCCAAATGTTGATATAATATCTCATCCTACTGGAAGATTATTAAAAAAAAGAGACGAATATCAAATTGATTTTGAAAAAATTTTAAAGATTGCAAAAGAAACAAATACTATTTTAGAAATAAACTCTTATCCAGAAAGATTAGATTTAAAAGATGTCTATATTAAAAAAGCAAAAGAGATGAATGTAAAAATGATAATTAATACAGATTCTCATAAAATAGAGCAATTAAAATATATGAAGTTTGGAGTTTTTGAAGCCAGAAGAGGATGGGCAGAGAAAAAAGATATAATTAATTGTTTTGATAATATAGTAAAATTTTTAAAAAAATAATTCTTGACATAAATTTTACAAGATTTATGCTAAAAGTAGCAGGCAAACATCTTTAAAATAATATATAATAAAAAGGTCAATAAAATATAAATATTTAAAAATTAAAAATTTAAAATAAAAAAATGGACCAAGAAAATAATTTAAATCAAAATAATTCAAATAAAGAAAGTTTAGAAAGTTTGAATAAACAAATAACAACTTTTTCTTTAATATTATCTATCTTTTTAATAGGATTAACGATCTTTAGTTTTTATCCAAATTTTTTTTCTTTGCCTTTTCGACAGTTAAGCACTGAAACAGAAACAAAATTAGCGCCTGGAACAGGAAGAATACAAATAACAAAAGAAGAATTAGAAGATCAAGATTTATCAAATATCTTTTCTTCATCTGATAAATTAGCAAGTATTTCAAATGCTTTAAAAACTAACATATTGCAAATTTCTCTTCAATGGGCCTTTCGTTGTGTAAGCACTGCAAATATAACTACTCAAAATACAAAAAATAATCCAGTAAAAATACCTGTTCGTTATGGATGCGATGAATTTACTTTGCCTTCTTTGCCTTTATCAGTTCAAAAAGATTCTTTATCAGCAGGCGATAATAATGGAGATTTTGAAAAACCAGATTTTAAAGGAAGCATTATATTAGGAGGTTATTTAAAAGGAAAAGATGGCAAAGATTATGGTTTATCGTCTATAAAAAGAAGTGATTTGATATCTGAAAATGGAGAAACATATTATAATTTTTGGTTTGAAGATCCTTCAACCTCAGGAAATCAAGTTGCTTCAGGATCAACAAGTTTAATTGTAACATACAAAGCAACAGATCTTCCTTATTTTATTTTTAAGGAATTTAAAAAAACAAAAACTGCTAAAGAAATGAATTTATACGGAGATGCAATGTATATTTCAAAAGATACAAATCCTTTAGTAAATATTTCTTTTTATGCACCTTCAAATCTTTACAAAGCAGGAGCAAAGAAAATAAGGGCAGTCATCTATGATAAAGATTACAACAAAGTTTATGATGATTATAAAGATTTAGTAAATATACCTGATTTAAATGGATTTGATTGGCAAAAATATCTTTACACTCTTCAATGGCAACCTTCAAATATTTCTATAGGAGATAATTATGATATTATGATTTGCCCCTTAGATAATGATAATAATCCTTTACTTTCTCCAAATGATAAATTAATTAGTGACTGTTTAGGATATACAATATTTGTTACGGAATAAAATTACATATATTTATATAAATTAAAAATAACTTAAAACTATGAAAAAGAAAAAAACAAAAAATATTAATTTTTTAAATATTTTTAGTTTATTGGTTTTAGTTACTGTTGTTTTACCATCATTTTCTCTTGCCCAAAGTTTACCTGAATGTTCTCATTATTTTTCACTTGGATTGGGTGGATCACAAACATTAAAACCCAATAATCCTAATTGTATTCTTCCCCCAATTAATACTTATCTTACTTCAGCTTGTTGCGTTGGTTCCAAAAATCAATCTTGTGTTTTAAGAAGTAATGGAAGAACATCACAGTCTTGTATGGGTGGGCAAGGTCTTGCAAATTTAGTTGTAAACGCATCTAATCAAGATATTACTTTTTCTATGAGTCCTGATTGTAAAACAATTAAAGTAGATAATAAAGATGCTTCAGCTATGAGCTTTGCTTTTGATTATCTTCGTAAGCCAGATATTTATCTTCGTCCTTGTCCGCCTAATCCTAATGATCCTGAGTTAAACACAACCATAACCTTAGAAAAGGTTACTGGTGTTAGCAATCAACTAAAATATTCTTTTCATTATTGTTTTAAAGCTGATGTTTCTAATGCAAATTATAAAGGGATTTGTAGTCCTCCTGATTCATCAGCTGTAGCCTTCGCTCCAATATGGCCATATAAAGTATATTTAACATTTTCTGCTAATAATGGTAAATTATTTTCGGCAAAAGGTCTTGTTGAAAACCAATATGACTTCTATTACGAAAATGGTAGACAATATATGACTGGAACCGCAGAAGGTATTTTAACAATACCAACAGATCAAAAAAAGATAAATATTCAAAAAATCCAGCTTAAAATAATGCCTAATTTAACAGATCCGCAATATGGTTATATATTTTCTTCTTATAGTACAGGGTTGTCAAAAGAAATAAAAAATGTAAAGCTAGGAAAATATATTTTAGACGAAATGAAAGCTGAAGGTATTTTCGATAACAATCAACCTATAGATCCTAATTGTAAGAATCCTAAAACTAAAAAAGCAGCAGATGATTTTAATAAAATAAGGCAAAGTGGCGCGCCCAGAAATCCGGTAGGTGGAGTAGCTGGAGCTATAATATCTTTTTTATGTGAAAGAGACCCGTAATTTTTTACTAAAGCCTATATATAAATGAAAAGTTTAGTTTCAGCAGGAGCAATAATTTTTAGAAGAGAAAAGGAAAAAATTTATTATCTTTTATTAAAATATGCGGCAATTAATAGAGTTGAAAAATCTTATTGGGGGTTTGTAAAAGGAGTAGTTGAAAAAGGAGAAAGGAAAAAAGAAACGATTTTAAGAGAAGTTTATGAGGAAACTTCAATAAATGATTTAAAATTTATTAAAGGGTTTAAAATAACGAATGAATATTGTTTTAAAATAAAGAACGATTTATATCATAAAAAAGTTTATTATCTTTTAGCTGAGACAAAAACAAAAAAAATAAAACTTTCATTTGAACATTTAGATTATAAATGGCTTTTATATCAAGAGGCAATTAAAAAATTAAGTTTTGAAAATGACAAAAAAATACTTGAAAAGGCAAATGAGTTTCTCGGAAAAAGTTTATCAAGTAGTAAAGAAAATTCCAAAAGGAAAAGTTTTAACATATAAAGAAGTCGCAGAATTAGCGGGTTCGCCATTTGCTTATCGAGCAGTTGGAAACATATTACATAAAAACAAAAATAAAAATGTTTATTGCCATCGAGTTATTAGAAGTGATGGAAAATTAGGAGGATATAATAAAGGAAAAAAACAAAAAGCCCTCATTTTAAAAAAAGAGGGCTTTTTGAAATAATTTTAAAGAATTTTAAGATTTTATTTCCTTTAAAATTTTTTCGAATAATTCTTTATTATTATTCGCTAAAGTCGCTAAAATTTTTCTATCTAACTCAATATTATTTTTTTTAAGGAGGTTTATAAATTTACTATAAGACAAATTATTTTTTCTAACTGCGGCATTAATTTGAATTTGCCATAATTTTCTAAAATCTCCTTTTTTATTTTTTCTATCATTAAAAGAATGAGTCCCTGCATGAAGCGTGGCTTCTTTTGCTAATCTGTATTTTGATTTTCTTCCCCATTTAAAACCTTTCGTCTCTTTTAAGACATTTTTTCTTCTTTTATGAGCTGATGTTCCTCTTTTAACTCTTGTCATTTTTTTGTTTTATCTTAAAATTTTTTTAATTTTTTTTGAATCGGCTTTTGAAACCTCAACCCATTTTCTTTTTTCTCTTATTATCTTTCCTGGCTTTTTGGCCCGAAAATGGTCTTGGCCAGTTGCTCTTCTTAAAACTTTTCCGTTTTTTGTAATTTTAAATCTTTTTGTTATTGATTTTCTTGTTTTTGTTTTCATTTTATTTTTTAAAAATTATTACTGAAAACCCTTGAGGGGTTTTTTTAATTCCCTTTTCCATTTTTATAGGAATCAAATTATCTAACATTTCAATAAATTTTTTTATTTTTTCTTCAGCAAGATCAAAATGAGCTTTTTCCCTTCCTTTTAATCTTATTTCTACTCTTACAATATCTCCCTTTTTTAAAAACTTTTCAGCTGAATTTGCTTTTGTTTGAAGATCATGCTCAGAAATTCCAAAACTTAATCTTATTTCTTTAATCTTTCCTCCACTAGGCTTTAATTCTTTTTCTTTTTTTTGCTGTTGATATTGATATTTCCCAAAGTCAAAAATTTTACATACAGGAGGATATAATTTTTCTGTTACCTGAATTAAATCTAGGTTATGCTCTTTTGCTATATTTATTGCTTCTTCCAGCGGCATTATGCCTAATTGTTTTCCATTTTCATCAATAACTCTTACTTCTTTTGCCCTGATTTGGTTGTTTACGAATATTTTTTTCAAAATAATTTTAAAATATTAAATTTAAGTGGAGATGGGAGGATTGAACCCCCGTCCGAAAAATTTTCCAAAATAAATCTACAAACTTATTTCGATTTGTTTTAAAGTATGAAATTAAAATCGAAAAAAATTTTCATACTTTTAATCCGACATTTTTTCAACAATCTTTTTCGGATTAAAAAAGATTGTCTATCTCAATATATAACACCTAGATTAACTATTGAGAATTGTTAATCTGATGCTGCTTTAAGCGTAAGCTAAAGCAGGTTTATTAAATGATAAGTTGGCACTTATTATTTTTTCTCAATGATTTACGAGATTGAGAAATCTCGGTTTGCCTTATTTTGGTTAATTTTTCGTCGAAACTTTCATCCCCGTAATTTCATTTCCTTGTTTATTTCTTTTTGAATTTCTCTTTTTTTAATTATTTCTTTTTTATCAAATTTTTTCTTTCCTTTAGCAATTCCGAATTCAATCTTTATTTTAGTATTTTTAGTATATACCTTTAATGGTATTAAAGTCAAGCCCTTTTCTTTTGATTTTCCTAAAAGATAATTTATTTCTTTTTTGGTTAAAAGAAGTTTTCTATCTCTTTCTGGATTATAGTTTAAAGGAGCATTTTTGGGTTGGTAAGGAGGAATTTTCGCTCCAACTAAAAAAACCTCATTATTTTTTACCATAATATAAGAACCGGATAGATTTATTCTGCCTTCTTTAATTGATTTAACTTCTGTTCCTAAAAGCGATATTCCTGCTTCAAACTTTTCTAAAATATTATAATTATAATATGCTTTTTTATTTTCACTAAATATTTTTATATTCATAATATATTTATTTTATCAAATTTTTTCTTAAAAATAAATTTATTTAATTGATTTATTTCTAAGAATAAGAGAAAATAAATATAGATAAGAATAAATTTAACAATAAAATTTATGAGGAATATAAAAAATATAAATATTTTAGAGCGAAAGAAATTAGAAAAACATAGGAGATTGATAGAAAAAGAAGTTAAAGAAAGGACAATTTCTTATATTTTAACGGCATTTAGTCTTGTTGCTGGTTTAGCATGGAATGAAGCGATAAAAACTTTTATTGAGTATTTATTTCCTATGAATAAAAACAGTATTTTTGCAAAATTTATTTATGCCTTTTTAATAACTTTTGTAGTGGTTTTCATTACAATATATTTTAATAATTTACTAAAAGAAGATAAAAAAGAAGATAAAAATGAAGAAGATATCTGATTTTTTATTTTTTAAATCTTGCCTTTTTTAAAAAAAAGTGATATTATTATAATTAAATTTTAAATTTATTTATGATTGGACTAGAAGATATTAAAAAAAACCATTTAGTTTTATCTTTTATAAATCAGACAGAAAAAACACTAGAGGAGCTTTCTTATACTAATCATGGATTAAGACACTCTAATTTAGTTGCTGAAAGATCAAAGAGTATTGCTTTAAAAATTGGATTAAATGAAAAAGATGCAGAACTTGCCGCCATTTCAGGCTTTTGTCATGATATGGGAAGTTTTTTAGGAAGAAGTTATCATAATTATTTATCAGCTTTGCTTTTTTTTCAGGTTTTTCAAAAAGATTTTTCTTCTAAAGAGATGGTTACAATAATGCAAGCAATATCTAATCATGACGAAAAGAAAAAAGAAATGGCTTTTTCTTCGCCCATATCAGCTATTGTGGTTTTAGCAGATAAGTCAGATGTTCATCGCTCAAGGGTAAATGTAAGGGTTATGGATGAAATAAAAGCTGATATTCATGATAGAGTAAATTATGCAACAAAAGAAAGTAAATTAAAAATTGACAAAACAAAGAAAAGAATTACTTTAATTTTAAAAATTGACACCAATTTTGTTCCAATTATAGAATATTTTGAAATTTTTACCGAAAGAATGGTTTTTTGTAAAAAAGCAGCAGAATATTTAGGATATAAATTTGGATTAATAATAAATAATTTTAAGCTTTTATAATATAAATATATAAATTAATTTAAAAAAAAATGGATATTTATGAAGTAATAAAAAAAAGAAGAAGCGTAAGAAGTTATAGAAGCAATCCTATATCTAATGAAGTTTTAATGAGAATATTAGATACAGCAAGATTTGCTCCTTCTTCTCGTAACAGCCAAGAATATAAATTAATTGTAGTAAAAGATCCTGGAAAAATAGAAGAAATTTCAAAAGCAGCATTTGGGATTAATTTTATAAAAGAGGCGCCTATTGTGATAGCAGGAGTTTCTTTAAATCCTAATGAGGTAATGGAAAACAATGTTCCTTCTTATCCTGTTAATGTTGCTATTATTTTAGACCATATTACTTTACTTGCTGTAGCAGAAGATTTAGGTAGTTGTTGGATTACTTCTTTTAATCAAGAAGAAATGAAAGAAATTTTAAATGTGCCGGAAGAATATAAAATTGTAGCGCTTTTAACTTTAGGAATGCCTTATGATGATGCAGCAGTAAAAACAAGAAAAAAATTAGGAGAGATAGTTTGTTTTGAATCTTTTAAAGATAAAGATTAATTTTAATAAAATAAAAAAATAAAAACTATGCACTTTTTTAAAAATAAAAGATTTTTAATAATTATAATTTTAATAATTATTTTAATTATTGGAGGATTTGTTTTTTACAGATCTTCTAAAGGAGAAGAAAAAGGTTTTCCTTTTGAAGAGATTAAAAAAGGAACTGTTGTTGAAGAAATTTCAGAGAGTGGAATTGTAGAAAATAGTGAAAAATTAGATTTAGGTTTTGATAGCGCAGGAAGGATTGAAAAAATTTATGTTAGAGAAGAAGAAGATGTTTTAAGGGGACAGGAATTAGCAAAATTAGACACTACTCAATTAGAGATTCAATTAGAGGAAGCAAAAGCCGGACTAAAAGTAATTAAAGCTCAGCAAGAAAATACTGAGGTTTCTTTAAGCAATGCTAAAAAAGATTTAGAAAATGCTCAAAGAATAGCAAAGGAGAATTTAAAAATAGAAAATAAAAGAGCAATAGATGCAATAGAAGATTCTTATCTTAAATCCTATAATGTTTTTAATGTTATTAATGATTTGAAAGAAAAATATTTTGAAAGAGGAGATTGGGAAAGTATAACTATGTCTGATGAAAAAAACAATATTGAAAAAATGGTGAAAGAAATTTCTAACCATAGAAACTATACAATAGATTCTTCAACAGACGATATTGAGGAATCTTTATTAATAATTCAAAAATCACTTTTAAAAATAAAAAAATCTTTAGAAGAGATTAGAAAAATAGCAGATACAAGCGGATATCAAAAAATAATTTCAGATGCGGATAAATCTTTAATTGATAACCAACAGGTTATTATAAATACTGCTTATAATTCTATAGTGGAGTGTCTTTCAAGAATTTCATCAGTAAAAGCAACGAATAAAGCAAATATTGATAAAATACAAGCGCAAATTAAAGAAATAGAATCACAATTGAAAGGAAATTCTAATGGATTGTATGCTACAAAAACAGAACAAGCGCAAGTTCAGATTTCTCTTTTGGAAAACAAGATTATTCAATCAGTTTTAAAAAGTCCAGCTGACGGGAAAATAATAAAAATATATAAAAAAGAAGGGGAAGTTGCTCAATTTGGAGAAAAAATAATATCTCTTCTTTATTCTAAACCTTTTGAAATTAAGGTTGATATTTATGAGGAAGATGTGGGGAAAATAAAAGTTGGAAACCCTGTAAAGATTACTTTTCCTGCTTTACCTAATAAAGAATACTCAGGCACGGTTGTTTTTATTAATCCAATAGAAAAAGTAATAAATAATGTGGTTTATTACGAAGTAAAAATCGTTCCAAATGAAAATATAAAAAATATAAAAACAGGAATGACTGCTGATGTAGTAATAATAACTAATGAAAGAAAAGATGTTTTAGTTGTTCCAAAAGAAGCGATTCATAAAAAAGATGATAAAAAGTTCGTAAATGTTTTAAAAGATGATGGGACCTTTGAGGAAAGAGAAATAAAAGTTGGTTTAGAAGGAGATGATGTATGGGAAGTGATTTCTGGCTTAAAAGAAGGAGAAAAAGTTATAACAGGAAAAAAATGATTCAAAGAGAATCTTTAATTAAATTAGAAAATGTTTCCAAAAGATATAAACTTGGAAAATTAGAGATACCCATTTTAAAAAATATAAATTTAGAAATACAAAAGAGTGATTTTTTAACAATAATGGGTGCTTCTGGTTCTGGGAAATCAACTCTTTTGCATATTATTGGTTGTTTAGATACGCCAAGCGAAGGAAAAATTTTTTGGAAAGGAAGAGAAATTTCTAAATTAAAAGAAGACGAATTAGCTAAAATTAGAAATAGGGGTATTGGTTTTGTTTTTCAGCATTTTTCTTTATTATCTAATCTTAATGCATTAGAAAATGTAATGTTGCCAATGGTTTTTAGAGGGATTCCTGAAAAACAAAGAATAGAAAAAGCAAAAGAATCTTTAGATAGAGTAAATTTAGGAAAAAGAATTTATCATAAGCCTGCGGAACTTTCTGGAGGAGAACAACAAAGAGTAGCTATTGCCCGAGCTTTAGTAAATGATCCAGAAATAATAATTGGAGATGAGCCAACTGGAAATTTAGATTCTAAAAATGGAGAAATGATTATGGAAATTTTTGTTAATCTTCATAAAGAGGAAAATAAAACTATTGTTCTTGTCACTCACGATCCTCATATTGCAGAATATAGTGAGAGGGTAATTAGAATAAAAGACGGAGAAATAATTTCAAATAATTAAAAACTATGAGAGGTTTTAAAGAATATATAAAAATTGCTATTAAAAATTTAACAACAAGGCCGATAAGAAGCTGGCTTACAATTATTGCTATAATTATTGGTGTTTTTTTAATAATAACTTTAATGTCTTTAAGCGAAGGAATAAAATCAGCTGTTTTGCAAGAATTAAAAAAAACAGGAAGCGACGTAATTATAGTAATGCCTGGAGAGATTACTAATATGATGACAACAATGGTTGGGGGAATAGAATTAACAAAGGATGATTTAGACACAATTAAAAAAACAAAAGGAGTTGATACAATAGCTCCTTTAACTTATGCTGGAGAGGTGGTTAAATTTGAAGGAGAAAAAAAACCTCTTGCAATTACTGGAATTCCTTGGGAAGAAACACGGGATATGCTTGAAAAAGAAATGGGATGGGAAATAGGAAGTGGTCGTTGGCCTATTCCAGGAAAAAGAGAGGTTATTATAGGCAGTAAAGTAACCGAAGATATCTTTCCCAAAATAAGAGTTGGAAGCAATATTTTTATAAAAGGTAAGCAATTTGAGGTTGTTGGAATTTTAAAATCAATGGGAAATAAAGTTGATGATTCTTCTATTTACATGGATTTAGATGTTTTTAGAGATACAACTGGTCAAAGAGAGGGAGCAAAGGTGGCATTTGTCAAAGTTAAATCTGGTTATTTGCCTGACAATGTTATTTCTAGTATAAAAGAAAATCTTGAAAAAAATAGTAAAAGAAAAAGAGGACAGGATGAAAATTTGTCTTCTTATACTGTTTTAAATAGCGAGAAGGCAGCAGAGATAATTTCTAATATAATGAATTTGCTTGAAATTATGGTTATTGCTTTTGCCTCAATTGCAGTTATTGTTGGGGGAATAGGAATAATGAATACAATGTATACCTCAGTATATGAAAGAATAAGAGAAATAGGCATTATGAAGGCAATAGGAGCAACAAGGAAAACAATTATTTTTATATTTTTAACAGAATCTGGTATTTTTGGTTTGATGGGAGGAATAGGAGGAATTATTTTGGGGTTAGGTTTTGCTAAAGCAATAGAATTTTATTTTCAAAGCCATTCGGTTTTTTTATTTAAAGCAGCAGTTACTCCTCAGCTTATTATCTTTGGATTGGTTTTTTCTTTTTTAATTGGCTGTCTTGCTGGATTTTTACCTGCTCGTTCTGCTTCAAGATTAAATCCAGTTGACGCTTTAAGATATGAGTAAATAAAATAAATAATTTGGTTTATTTTTTTATAAGTGATATAATTAAACATTAAAAAAAGAAAAAAAGGTCGATTTTTAAAATGATAAAAATATATTTATATTATGACTCAAGCATATTGTGTAAAATGTAAAAAAAAGCAAGAGATGAAGGACGAAAAAGAAGTTACATTTAAAGCAAAAGGTGGAAAAACAAGAAAAGCTTTAAGTGGTGTATGCCCTGTTTGTGGAACAAAAATGTTTCGTATTTTACCTTCAAAATAAATAGGATATATTTTAGAATTGACTAAAATAATTAACCCAAAGTCATTTTTACTTTGGGTTAATTATTAATAAAATGTTAAAAGAAAAGCAAAACACGAAATTTCTTTTAATATTTATATTTTTTCTTGTTGCTTTAAATCTTTTTGCTTGGTTTGTTGTTTTCAATTTAACTAAAAACCATTTTCTTGAGATAAATTTTTTAGATGTAGGGCAAGGAGACAGTATTTTTATTGAAACGCCAAATAACTATCAAATATTAATTGACGGAGGTCCTTCTCCTAACGATTTAATAGAAAATTTATCAAAGTTAATGCCTTTTTATGATAGAAGTATTGATTTAATTATTCTCACCCATCCAGAAAAAGATCATATCACAGGTTTACTTGAAGTTTTAAAAAGATACAAAATTAAAAATATTTTATGGACTGGAATTATAAGAGACACAAGCGAGTGGAATGAATGGAATAACTTAATTAAAAAAGAGAAATCGTATATAAAAATAGCAAAAGCAGGACAAAAAATAATATTTAATGATTTAATTTATTTTACAGTTTTATATCCATTTGAAAATTTAGAAGGGCAGATTTTCAATGATAGCAATGATACTTCTATAGTTGGAAAATTAGTTTTTAAAAATAACTCTTTTCTATTTACTGGTGATATTGGAAAATCTGTTGAGAAAAAATTAGTTGATGAAAATATTGAGATTGACTCTGATGTTTTAAAAATTGCTCACCATGGAAGTAAAAATTCAACCTCAACAGAATTTTTAGAAAAAGTTTCTCCTGAAATAGCAGTTATCCAAGTAGGAAAAAATAATTATGGCCATCCCAATAATGAAGTCTTGGCAAGATTAGAGCAATTTGATATAACAATTTTAAGAAATGATAAAAATGGAGATATAAAAATTATTTCTTTAGGAAATAATTTAAAAATTAAAACTGAAAAATAAAAATTAAATAAAAATTAAAAAATAAATTTTACTATTATGATACATCCAAAAGAAGAAAAAACACTTGTTTTAATAAAACCAGATGGTGTAAAAAGAGGTTTAATAGGAGAAATAATTTCTCGGATTGAAAAAAGAGGATTAAAAATTATCGGATTAGAAATGATAAAAGCAGCGCCAGAACAAATTGACGAACATTATCCTAAAGATGAAAAATGGATAAAAAGATTAGGAGAAAAAACATTGGAAAATTATAAAAGTTATGGGTTTGATGCTAAAAAAGAGCTTGGCTCAGAAGATCCATTAGAAATTGGAAAAATGGTAAGAGGATGGTTAATAGATTATTTAACATCAGGTCCGATGGTAAAAATAGCAGTAAAAGGGATTCATGCTGTTAATATGGTAAGAAAATTAGTAGGAAAATCAATGCCCGCTGAAGCGGAAATGGGGACAATAAGAGGAGATTTTTCAGTTGATGATGCAACCGCTGCTAATAGAGATAAAAGAGCGATTCATAATATCATTCATGCTTCAGAAACATTAGAAGAAGCAGAACATGAGCTTAAATTATGGTTTGGGTTGGAAGAAATTTATGATTATAAAAGAGCAGAAGAAGACATAATGTTTTAATTAATTTTTGTTTGACTTGTTGTTTTGTCTTGGATTATAATAAAATAACCCTGTCAACTTCTAGTAAGATTCTGGACTATACCTATTTCTTTGGGAATCCTATATCCGTGTTTGCCGAGGCAAACATATGCGGATACCCACTTGGATTATTCTCCCGAAGATTCTTGCTAGAAGCACAGGGTTAATTTATAAAATGTCTTTAAAAAATAAATTTAATAAAAAAACAAAATTAAGTGAAATTTTATCTTTTTCTGAGGCAGAAGAAATTTTATCAAAATATAATTTTCCATGCTTTTTTTGCCCGTTTTTTTCTATAGAAATTTCTGATTTAGAAATAGGAGAAGTTGCTAGAAATTATAATATTGACCTTGAAAACCTTTTAAAAGAATTAAATGAAAAATTATCTGAAAAAAATACATAAAATCATATATTTTTTATTTATTTTCTGTTTTTTTCTTTTCAAAACTATAAAAATAAAAGCAGTTTGCCCTCTCTGCGCTGTTGGAATAGGAATAGGACTTGGGCTTTCTAGGTGGCTTAAGGTTGATGATTTAATTTCAGGCATTTGGATTGGAGGATTTTTAATGTCTCTTTCTTTATGGACCATAAACTGGTTAAAGAATAAAAATATTAAATTTAAATTTAGAAATTTTTTTATTATTTTTTTATTTTATTTTTTAACAATTTTTCCTTTATATTATTATCAAATTATAGGACATCCTTTAAATAAATTTTTAGGAATTGATAAACTGCTTTTTGGAATTATTGTTGGGACTTTTATTTTTTTATTTGGGGTTTGGTTTCATAATTTTTTAAAAAAGAAAAATCAAGGAAAATCTTTTTTCCCGTTTCAAAAAGTTTTTATTCCAATTTTATTTTTAATAATTTCAAGTTTAATTTTTTTTATAATTATTTATTAATTAAATTATAATTATTTATTAATTAAATTTTAAAAATATGTCTCCTGAAAAAGAAAATCAAAAAGAAGAGATAGAAAAGCTTTTAGAAAAAATTAAAGACATTAAAAAGGGAGAATTTGATTTATCTCTAGAAGAAGATTTGTCTGTTGCTATTATGAATTTAATTTCTATTGAAGAGCATTTTTTCTTTACAAGCGCTAAAACCGAAAAAGATAATTATTATGATTTATTAAACAAAACAAGGGAAATAAGAAAAGAACTAATGAAAAAAATTATTAAAGATTATGAGGGAGAAGTTTGGTGTTTATCAAAGCATCTTTTATCTGCTTCAATGAGATTATTTGAGGTTGGAGAAAAATATCTTTCTCAAAATAAAAAAGAAGAGGCAAAAGATTTATTTAATAAAGCTTA
>JAKPCP010000016.1 GCA_029553225.1 bacterium
CCTCGGCAGGAATCGAACCTGCATCTAGACCTTAGAAGGGTCCTATTCTATCCATTGAACTACGAGGGCAATAAAAATTTTTACCTTAATCTTTTAAGAAAGTCAATTTATTTTGACTTTAACGGAAGGGTAAAATAAAATGTTGTACCTTTAAAAATAAAGGTAAATTTTTATCAGGTTTAAGTTTATTTTAATGTTTAATTTTTGAACATAAACTTTGAATTTAGAAATTAAATCTAAAATAATCTCTTTTAAAAAAATTTTATTTACAAATAAATTAATTCCCCATTTTAAATTTGTTAAAGAAGAGCGTAATTAATAACAAACGATGTTTATAAAGTCAGATTTCATTTTTGAAACCTCTGCGGTTTTTTCAAAATCTATTTTTTAAGCAATTTCTCACCAAGTTTTAAAGACGCTAACATATTATTGTTTTAAAAGTTATTAATAACTTAATACACATTGTTAAAATTTTAAATTTAAGTTATAAAGACCTAAAATGCTAGAAAAATTCTAAACAGATATTTAAGAATAAAAAATTAAGATTTAAACATAACTGGTAAAAAGATATTTAAATTAATTTTCAAAAGCTTAATCTCTTTAAATTAATTTTGACTCAAAGATTGATTATTTTTATATAATCAAATATAATTATTTAATTTTTATAAATTTTATAAAAAATAATTTAGAAATAAATTAAAAATTAATAAAAACATTATGAACAAAAAACTTTTAATAATTTTAATTTTAGTTTTATTGGTAATATTAATTTCGTTTTTTATTTTTTTAAATAAAACTAAAAACAGCGAGATACAAAACGTTAATTCGATTAAAAAACAAAATCAAGAAGATGGTCGTTATAACACATATAACAAAAAAGAAAAGACAGATATTTCTGTCGGCTCTAATACAAGTTTATGCGAAAACGCTTGCGCTAATTACGTTCTTAAATGTATGAATCTTGATCCTAATCTTAAACCAGAATTAATAGCAGATTCTGTAAACGAGTGCATGAAAGAATGCGCTAAATGGGATGATAAAAAGAAAAATTGTATTTTAGAAGCTATTGATTGCGAATCAATGACTGATGTTTGTGGTTTATAAAATTTAATTTTTAATTTATTTATGGTTGATCTTAAAAATTTTTCCAATTTTAGAACTTTTATAGCTCTTGGAGCAATAGCAACCATTGCGGGCGGTATTGCTTTTACTTATTATACTGATTGGGAAAGACATGGAACAACAGTTAAACAAGATTCTGTTAATTTAATTAAAGAAGATTATAAAAAATTATTAGATAAGCTACAAAGCCCTTCATTTAAAAATGAATTATTAAGCCTTTGTTCTTCCAAAGAAAATTTTGATAAAAAGATAAAAGAAATAAAAAAAGAAGTAGAAGAAGAATTAAAAAATCTTAATAGTAGAAAAGTAGAATATATATCAAAAGCAAATGAAGAATGGGAAGCTATTTTAGAAGAAAAGAGAATAATATATACAGGAACAGTTGTTGATGGTTCAGATATTGGAGCTGCCTG
>JAKPCP010000033.1 GCA_029553225.1 bacterium
ACCGCCCTTATTGAAAGAACAATCTTTCTATGTTTTTTTAGCGCTCTTTTTTTATTCTTTAAATATATCCGCCGCATTTCCTGCTTATAAAATTGGAATTTATCCTATAGGATATCTGGGACTTCCTCTTTTTACTTTTATACTCGCTTACGCTATTACAGAAAAGAATCTTTTTCCTCAAGTATTGGCAACAGACATTTTAATTGCAGCAATATTAATTTTTCTTTTTACTCTTTTAATCTTTCCTGAGGTTGAATTTAATTTTTCATCAAGATTAGTATTCTTTATTTTGGTTTCTTTATTATGCATTCTTCTTTTAAGAAGTGTTCATAAAGAAGCTAAAAGAAGAATTGAAATACAAAGCAATTCAAAAAGACATTTACTTTAATATTGAACTGCCTATTGGTAATTTTAATAACTTTATTGTATTTTTAAATAAAAGAGGTAAAATAAATAATTAAAAACTTAAAATAAATTTTTAATTTTTAAAAACATGAATTCATTTTTTGATATAAAAAAAATAAGAGATGATTTCCCTATTTTAAGCCGAAAAATTTACGATAAACCTCTTGTTTATTTTGATAATGGGGCAACAACTCAAAAGCCTAAAATAGTTATTGATACAATAAATGAGCTTTATTCAGAATATAATAGCAATGTCCATCGTGGCGTGCATTATTTAAGCGATAAAATGACAGAAAAATATGAAATTGCAAGAGAAAAAATTAAAAATTTTTTAAACGCTGAATCTAATTCTGAAATAATTTTCACTAAAGGAACCACCGACTCTATTAATGCGGTGGCTTTTTCTTTTGGGGAAAAATATATAAAAGAAGGCGACGAGATTATTATTTCTGAAATGGAACACCATAGCAATATTGTTCCCTGGCAAATGCTCTGTCAAAGAAAAAAATCTATTTTAAAAATAATTCCATTTAATGATAAAGGAGAATTAGAATTAGAAGAATATAAAAAATTAATTACACCAAAAACAAAAATAGTATCTATTGTTCATACTTCAAACTCTCTTGGCACTGTTAATCCAGTAAAAGAAATTATTGATATTGCTCATAAAAATAATATTCCGGTTTTAATAGATGGAACTCAAGCAATTCAACATAGAAAAATTGATGTTAAAGATTTGGATTGTGATTTTTATTGCTTTTCTGGCCATAAAATATACGGGCCAAATGGAATTGGAATATTATATGGAAAAGAAAAATGGCTTCAAGAGTTACCTCCTTATCAAGGTGGCGGAGATATGATTGATAGGGTTACTTTTGAAAAAACTATTTATGCTGAATTACCATTTAAATTCGAAGCAGGTACTCCTAATTATATTGGCGCAATAGGTCTTAGCATTGCTATAGATTATTTAAACAATATAGGAATGGAAAATATTTATAATTACGAAAAACAATTATTAGAATATGGATTAGAAAAAATCTTAAAAATCGATGGCTTAAAATTATACGGACTAGCAAAAGATAGGGCTTGTATTTTTTCTTTTCTTTTAAATAATATTCCCGCTTATGATACAGGAATGCTTTTAGATAAAATGGGCATTGCTATAAGGACTGGACACCATTGCACTCATCCTATCTGGGACCATTATAAAATTGAAGGTTCGGCGAGAGCATCATTGTCTTTTTATAATACTTTTGAAGAAATAGATTATTTTTGCGAAACATTAAAACAAATAAAAAAAATGTTTGAATAAATTTTAAAAATATGAAAAAACATCAAAATATAAACTCTTCAATTTTAGATTTAATTGGCAATACGCCTTTAATAAAAGTCGGAGAAATTTTTGCAAAGTTAGAAACCGTTAATCCATCTGGAAGCGTTAAAGATAGAATGGCCTGGTATATGGTAAAAAAAGCAGAAGAAAGAAAAGAACTAAAACCTAAAAGCAAAATTATTGAAGTTACAAGCGGTAATACAGGAATTTCTTTTTCAATGATTTCTGCAATTAGAGGATATAAATTTATTGCGATAATGCCTGAATCAATGAGCATAGAAAGAAGAAAAATGATAAAAGCTTTTGGCGCAGAAATCATTTTAACGCCAGCAAAAAAAGATATGAAAGGCGCGGTAGAAGAATATGAAAAAATAATAAAAAAATTTACAGATGCCTGGCTACCTAAACAATTTGAAAATCCAAACAATATTTCTGCTCATCGAGAAGGATTAGGAAAAGAAATTTTAAAAGAAACAAATGGCAAAATAGATGCTTTTGTCGCAGGAGTAGGCACTGGCGGCACTTTAATAGGCGTTGCTCAAACTTTAAAAAAAGCATATCCAAAAATAAAAATTATCGCTGTAGAACCAAAAGAATCAGCAGTTTTATCTGGGAAAAAACCAGGATTTCATAAAATTCAAGGAATAGGAGAAGGTTTTATTCCAAAAATAATTAAAGATAATATTAATATTATTGATGAAATAGTTACGATCTCATCGAACGAAGCAATTAATACTATGAAAGAATTAAGAGAAAAGTTTGGCATTTTAGCAGGAATAAGCTCGGGCGCTAATATCTCATCTGCAAGAAAAATAAAAAAGAAGTATAACTTCAAAAATGTAGTAACTGTTTTGCCAGATAGAGGAGAAAGATATTTAAGTAAAATTTAAAAATAAAAATATGACACCAGAAGAAATTCAAAATCAAATTATTCAAGAATTTGAAAAATTTAATGATGATTTGGAAAAATATAATTATTTAATTAAATTAGGAAAAGAATTAAAACCAATTGATCAGAAGTATAAAACAGATGATTATTTAATTAGAGGATGTCAAGTAGACACATGGTATCATTCTGAATACATAAATGAAAAAATGATATTTTATATTGATAGTGTTTCTTTAATAACAAAAGGTTTTATTTCTTTACTTTTAAGAATTTGTCAAAATCAAAAACCAGAAGATATTAAAAATACAGATTTTTATTTTATTGATAAAATAGGATTAAGAGGACAATTTTCTCCATTAAAAGATAACAGTCTTTTTAAACTGGTAAATAAAATAAAATCAGATGTTAATTATTATTCAGAAAATAAAAAATAATTAAAAAATTATAAATTAAAAAAATAAATTAAAATATGAATAATATAGAAGAAACAAAATGCCCAATACCTAATAATAATTCTAAAACATGCCTAATTTATGAAAGTTCTTTTAAATTTTGTAGAGCAGTTTATGCTGTTTTAGTTTTAATTTCTTTTATTTTAAAAAACGAATGGATTCTTTTGATAACTATCATTTTAATGCTTTTACGGCTCTTTTCTATAAAACTTGATATCCCCTATCAATTTCACGCTTTATTTTTAAGAAAATTATTAAAAGATGAATCTGAACCAATTGTAAAAGAAAAAAGTGAATTAAATTTTGTTTTCGGCATGATGGCAATTCTCCTTTTAATTGGCTATTTATTCATTCATTTTAATAAATTTGTAAGCTGGGCCTGGATTTTTGTTTTAATAGTAGATTTTTTAATGTTTTTAGCGGTTTTTGTCGGTTTTTGTCTTGCTACTTTAATGTATATATTTTTAAAAAAAATTTTTAATAAGAATAAAAAATAAATTTTAAGAATGGAAACGCAAAAAACAAAAAACTTGGGAGAAAACGGATATATTAACAAAAACTGCTGGCTCGCTAAATCTTTAGGCCATAATCCATATAAACGATGCCAGTATTGCGAGTTAAAATTTTCTAATTGCATATTTTTACAATATCAAATAATAAGTTTAATTTTAATTGTACTTTCATTTTTTCTTTCTTTTTTAATTGAAAAGAAAATTTCTGAAGCAGCAGTTTTTTCTGTTTTAATTTTAGTAATTGTTTACGGATATTTTTTTAATAAAAACACAGACAAAATTATTAGAACTAATTTTGAAAAAAGAAAAGCAGAGGAAATTGCTTTGAGAGAAAAAATTTCAAAAGAAGAAACAGAAAAATTAATTGACAGAGAAAGAAAGCTAAGACAAGATGCAGAGAAATTAAATGAAGAGTTTAAAAGATTAGATGATGCAAAAACTCAATTCTTGCTTGCAACTCAGCATCATTTAAGGACTCCTTTAACGGTTATGAGAGGATATTTGGATTTGATTTTTGAAGGGAGTTATGGAAAGGTGCCAAAAGAATTAAAAGAAGCTTTGGACAAGTTTCAATTATCTGTTTTTAGGTTGATTAAAATTGTTAATGAATTGCTTGATGTGTCTCAGTTTCAATTGGGTAAGGAAATAGTTTATCTTCA
>JAKPCP010000014.1 GCA_029553225.1 bacterium
AAGGAAGAAAGAAACCTAAAAAGGCAAACCTAAAATAATTCAGTTTTTTATTATCTTTGCTTTGTTTCATTTATATATACTTTATTGTTTTTTGTTTGTTTAAAGATTGTCTTTCTTTATCTTAATAATACCTTTTATTAAAACATTGTGTCAATAAAATTAAATCTGATTTATGAGGGCAAACGTGATAATCGCTTTTTAGATATCGCTTATAAAAAGAATTTTTTAAAAATTAAAATTATAATTCCTGAAAATATAGCAACAATTAAAGCAATTAAAAAAATAAAAGAAAAATTTAAATAATCAGAAAAATTTTCTGAAATGTTAGCAGATTGTTTTAGAAAATTGTCTGAATCTTTTTTATTATTTTCTTTATTATTTTCTTCTTTTTGACTTCTTTCTTTTTCATCTATAATATTTTCTTTTCCAGGCGTTAAATTACTGCTCCAAACCCATTTGCCGTTTATTTTATTATATGATTTGCCAGTTACTGCTTTTTCATAATAAACTTCATCAATTTTACTTCCGTTCGGGGAAAATAAAATTAGCCCATCTTTATCATTATTTAAAGTAATTTTTGTATCTTTTCTTTTTAAAACTAAAAAATCGTTTGCTGAAATTTTTGTATTTTGAGGAAAAATATAAGTTGTAGTTTTTCCCTCAATATCTTTTATTTTCCAGCCGGATAAATTAACTTCAAAATTATTTTGATTAAAAATTTCAATCCATTCTTCATCTGCGTCCGACCCCTCAGGAGATGGAATGATTTCACTAAAAAAAATTCCTGAAACATAATTTTCCGATATTTCCAAAGTAAGTGATGGTGCTAATGTTGTTGATATTGTTGTTGGCGTTGCTATTGGTGTTGTTATTGGCGTTATTAAATTTTTATTTGAAATTATATTTGAAGAAGAATTTTCTAAATTTGTTTGATTTTCTTTTTTGGTTTCTTCTTTAAAATTATTATCAACATAAGCCAATCCTTGTTCTTTAATTTTTTGTAAAGTTTTTTCTCCAATTCCTTTAACTTTAATTAAATCATCTAAAGAATTATAAGGCCTTCCTTCAATTATTCTTTGAGATAAAACAGGACCAATGCCAATAATTTTTTGAAGTTCCTCAGAAGAAGCGCTGTTTATATCTATTAAAGAAGCGCCTTCTAAAATAAAAGGAAATAAAACAAATAATAAAATAATAGGATAAAAATATTTTTGCATCTAAAGCAAGGTGTCTTGAGAAGAATTATATTTTATACCCAAATGCTTATAAGCGTTTTTAGTCGCAATTCTTCCTCGCGGCGTTCTTTCTATAAAACCTAATTTCATTAAATACGGCTCATAAATATCTAAAATTGCGTCTTCTTCTTCTGATGATGCCGAAGACAAGGCCTGAAGGCCTACTGGCCCGCCATTAAATTTTTTAATTATTGTTTCTAATATTCTTCTATCCCCTGCTTCCAATCCAAACTCATCAATTTCCAAAAAATCCAAAGATTTTAAAGTAATCTCTTTATCAATTATTCCTTTTCCCTCTACTTGGGCAAAATCCCTTATTCTTTTTAAAAGACGGTTAGCTACTCTTGGAGTAAATCGAGAACATTTAGCAATAATGTTTATTGCTTCATTGTCTATTTTTATATTTAAAAGGTTGCTTGATCTTTTAATAATTTCTTTAATATCTTCTTCGCTGTAAAAGTCTAGTTGAAAAATAGCGCCAAAACGATTTCTTAAAGGTGAAGAGAGCAAAGCAACCCGTGTTGTTGCAGCAATAAAAGTAAAATGAGGAAGTTTTAAATCCATTGTCCTTGCCATTGGCCCTGTTCCTAAAATTAAATTTAAATGAAAATCTTCCAAGGCTGGATATAAAAATTCTTCAATTTGTTTATTTAATCTATGAACTTCATCACAAAATAAAACATCCCCCTCGTTAAGATTTGTAAGAATTGCTGCTAAATCCCCTGTTTTTTGAACACTTGTACCAGTAATTGTTTTAATATTTGAATTGACTTCTTTAGCAATAAGATAAGCTAACGAAGTTTTTCCCAAACCGCTATTGCCATAAAACAAAATATGTTCAAAAGAAGGATCTCCTCTTTTCTTTGCTGCTTCAAGTATTATTTGAATATTTCTTTTAATTTTTTCCTGCCCAATAAATTCATCCCATTTTTTAGGTCTTAAAGTTAAATCAAGAATTTTATCTTCCTCTGTTGATTTTGAGGAAGTTTCAAAAAAATCATCATTTTCTTTATGGGGACTTGACAAATTTTTCATTATATATTAAAATTAGAGTTATAGTTAACTTAAAATAGTTCTAAAGCTGGGGGGGTTGGAATTTTTCGCAGATGGGTGGTCTGGCTCCGGCGAGGCCATTTCTCGGAAAAATTCTGAACTTTTCGTTCCTAAAACCAAGTTTTTACCCCCCGGCTTTAGAACTATTTTTTATTTTAAGTTACAATTTCTTCTCTCTGGCCAGCAACTCTTTCAACTTCATCAATAGTTGTAATACCATTTAATACTTTAATTAATCCATCTTCTCTAAGCAAAACCATTCCTTTTTTAATTGCTAATTCTTTCATGTCTATAATTGAAGGAGAATTCAGAATAAATCTTTCCATTTCATCATCAACTACAAATGCTTCAAAAATTCCTATTCTTCCTTTATAACCTGTAAAATTACAATTTCTACAACCTTTTGCATGAGGAATTTTTATTCCTGGTTTTGCTTCTGGAATTTTTACTTTTTCCTTATTAATATATTCAAAAGATTTTTGAAAATTTTCTAATTCTTCATTTGTTGCTTCTTTTAACTCAAAACAATCAGGACAAACTTCTCTTACCAACCTTTGTCCTATTGCCATATTAATTGCTGGAGCAATATTTGCTGGTTTTTCTCCTAAAGCTTGAAGTCGAGCAATTGTTCCAGCAGCATCATTTGTATGGACAGTAGATAAAACTAAATGTCCAGTTAATGCTGCTTGCAAAGCAATTTGCGATGTCTCAAGGTCTCTTATTTCTCCGATTAAGATAACATCTGGATCTTGTCTTACGATTGCTCTTAATCCATTAGCAAAATCATATCCTTTTTTTTCATCAACTTGAGTTTGAGAAACTCCCTCCAAATGATATTCGATTGGGTCTTCAATTGTAATAATTTTTATTTCTGGATTAGAAATCTCTTTTAAAAAAGCATATAATGTTGTTGTTTTTCCAGAACCTGTCGGACCGGTACAAATTATCATTCCATTGGGTTTTTGTATTTCTTTTTTAAATGTCTCCATTAAATCCTCTCTTAATCCTAAATCAGCCATTGTTACAACCCATTTTGGATTCAATATTCTTATAACTAATGATTCCCCTCTTTCAGCTGGAATTATAGATGTTCTTATTTCAATTGATGTTCCTTCAATAAAAATCGAAAAACGGCCGTCTTGAGGACGAGAAGTTACATTGAGCTTTAATCCAGAAAGAAGTTTTAAACGAGAAATTAATTTTTTATACAATTCCCTATCAAAATAAAAAACATCATGTAAAACTCCATCAACCCTTAATCTAAATTTTGCCCTATCTGGTTCCGGTTCAATATGAATATCTGAACCCTCTAAAAAAAATGAAGCGGTTAAAATTATTTGAACTAAATCAGTGGTATTTTTATTTAAAGATTTTCCTAATTTTTCTGTAAAATCAGGAATATTTTTTACTTCCCTTTTTATATCTTCTACAATTAAAGGCGGTATTTCAATTTCACCAATATTTTTTTTAATTTCCGCCATTTTGTATTAAAATTAAATAATTATTATTTAAATCTAACTTAAATTATAAAAATAGTCAAATTATTAAAAATGAAAAAAGAATTTATTACAATAAACGAAAAAGAAACAAAAAAATTAGGAGAGAAGTTAGCAGACGAAGTTTTAAAAAAGAAAAAAAATAATGAAAAGGCAATAATTATCTCATTAGAAGGAGATTTAGGCGCGGGAAAAACAACCTTTGTCCAGGGATTTGCCAAAAAACTTAAAATAAAAGAAAAAGTTTTAAGCCCTACTTTTTTAATTATTAAAAAATTTAAATTAAATAAAATTAAAAATTTCTCAAATCTTTATCATATCGATTGTTATAGAATTAAAAATTTTAAAGAAATAATTGATCTTGATTTTGAAAAAATTATATCCAAACCCTCAAATATTGTAATTATAGAATGGGCCGAAAGAATCAAAGAAATTTTGCCTGAAAATATAATAAAATTAAAATTTTTTTATATCGATGAAAATAAAAGAAAAATTATAATTGAAAAATAAAAAAAGAGGCGGCGATTAAATCGCCGCCTCTTTTTTAAAATATTATTTTTAATAGTCTTCTGGCATTGGCATATTGTAATCTTTTTTGTCTTTTTCTGTTTCTTTTTCAGCAACAACGCATTCAGTTGTCAAAAACATCGAAGCAGCAGAAACTGCGTTTTGTAACGCCGAACGAACAACTTTTGTTGGATCAACAATTCCCGCTTTCATTAAATCTTCATATTCAAGAGTCAAAGCATTAAAACCAAAATTATCTTTTCCTTCCTTCACCTTCTGAACAACAACTGCGCCGTCAATCCCAGCATTTTCAGCAATTTGCCTTATCGGCTCTTCCAATACTCTTTTTAAAATATTTATTCCGGTCTTCTCATCTCCTTCAAGTTTTAACTCTTCTAAAGCATTAATTGTTTTAAGTAAAGCAACTCCTCCTCCGATAACAATTCCCTCCTCAACTGCTGCTTTTGTTGCAGCTAAAGCATCCTCTGTTTTATGTTGTTTTGCTTTTTGTTCAACTTCAGTTGCCGCTCCAACTTTTATTACTGCCACTCCTCCAGCCAATTTTGCCAATCTTTCCTGTAATTTTTCTTTATCAAAATCAGAATCAGCATTCTCAATTTGAATTTTAATTTGTTTTATTCTTGATTCAATCTCTGCTTTATTTCCTTTTCCTTCAATAATTGTTGTATTATCTTTTGTAGATACAACTCTTCTACAAGAACCCAATTTTTCTAATCCAATATTTTCAAGCTTTAATCCTGTTTCATCAGAAACAACCTCTCCGCCAGTAACGCAAGCAATATCCTCTAACATTTCTTTTTTCCTGTCTCCAAATCCTGGCGCTTTAATTGCTAAAGTATTAAATGTTCCTCTTAATTTATTTACAACAAGTGTTGCCAAAGCATCTCCCTCAACCTCTTCAGCAATAATTACCAAGTCTTTTCTCCCAGTTTGAACTATTTTTTCCAATATAGGCAAGATTTCATTCACTGAAGAAATTTTTTTATCAGTAATTAAAATATACGGATCTTCAAAAACTGCCTCCATTCTTTCTGCATCAGTAATCATATACGGAGAAATATATCCCCTATCAAACTGCAAACCTTTAACTATTTCTTTTTGGATTCCAAATGTCTTTGATTCTTCAACTGTAATAACTCCATCTTTTCCAACCTCCTCCATAACTTCTGCAATTAAATCTCCTATTTCCTTGCTCTCAGCAGAAATTGTTGCTACTTGACTAATCTCTTCTTTTGTTGTTATTTGTTTTGACATTTTCTTTAATTCCAAAACAATTTTTTCTAATCCTTTTTCAATGCCTGCTTTTAAAGATAATGGATTTGCTCCAGCAGCAACATTCTTTAAACCTTCAGAAATAATTGCGCTTGCCAAAACAACTGCTGTTGTTGTTCCATCTCCAGCAATATCATTTGTTTTTTCTGCAACCTCTTTTACTATTTCTGCTCCAATATTTTCAATTTTATCTTCCAACTCAATTTCCTTTGCAATGGTAACTCCATCATTTGTAATAACTGGCGCTCCATAACCTTTATCTAAAACAACATTCCTGCCGCGAGGACCCATTGTTACCCTCACAGCATCTGCTAATTTATCCGCTCCATTTTTTAATTTTTTTCTTGCCTCTTCATTATATTTAATTTGTTTTGCCATAATATTATTTTTTTTCGCAAAATTTAAATTTAAAACATCTCGCTTTATTCTATAATAGCAAGAATATCTTCTTCTTTTGCGATTAAATATTCTTTATCATCGACCTTTATTTCATTTGGCCCGTATTTTGTAAATAAAACTTTATCACCGGGCTTCACCCCTAAAGGAATTATTTTTCCAGAAGAAGTTTTTTTTGGTGAACCAACGGCAATTACTGTTCCTTGTTCTGGCCTATCTTTTTCAACTGTTTCCGGAAGCAAAATGCCGCTTTTTGTTTTTTCTTCTTCTTTTATAGGTTCAATTAATATATAACCTGATAAGGGTTTAATTTTCATATTTTTATAAATAAAATACGAATTTTATTTTTCGTATTTTATATTTATTATTTTTAATTTTTAGCAAACTCGACCTTTAATTGCTAATCACTACTTTAAATTTAGAAAAAAAACAAAAACTTGTCAAGAAAAAGAAATTTTAAAAAATCAAGCAGCAGTAATACAAATTAATTTATATTATTTATATTTTAAATAATTCTTTATTCTTTTTAATCTCCTTATAAGCTTCTTTAAGAAATTCTGTAAAGTTTTTTTCTTTAATTGTTTTATTATAAAGATTATTAAAATATTCAGGAACAGTTTTATTTTCTATTTTTATATTCTGGTGTTCTTCATAAAAATCTGCTTTGTGCTTTAATATTTTTTGAATTCTTAAATCGTTTAAAATAATCGGCGCTATTATTTCACTTAAATGCCATTCCAAATATGGTGTTTCAAATTTTCTATGATTTGTTTTCGGAAAAACTTTTTTCCATTTTTCAAAATATAAAAAATGACAGCATTCATGCATAATTACTTCCCTAGCATAACTTATTTTTTTATAATTATAAAAAATAGAAAAACTCCACTCATTTAAAAAACGAGGGCAAATTGGATTAATTGACATCATTGCCTTAATTACTTTTCTGTTTTTAGGCCAATTTATTTCTAAAATTTCCGAGAGAGTAATAAAAAAACTTTTTTCAATTTTTTTCCAATCTTTTTGATACTTTTTCTTATTTTGTTTAATTAATTTTTGGTTTTCTTTTTTAACTTCTAAAATATAATTTTTTAAAAAATTAATTTTTTCTTCTTTGCTTTTAAAAGAAAAAACTTTTTTAATTTTAGGATGTTTTTTAATAATATATTTTTTCCAATTCCAATTATCTTCAAATAAAAAACTATGCATAAAATAAATTTCTCTAGATAGCGGTATATCGGTAAATTTTACTTTTGGCGCATTCATTTTTAAAGATTATTAAAATAATGATTAATAATAACTATCTCTTATTTTTACAAATAAAATTACATAACTAATTTTAAGTATTTACCAGTATAACTTTTTTTATTTTTGATAATATCATAAGGCGTACCCTCAGCAACAATGTATCCTCCTGCTTCTCCTGCCTCAGGCCCTAAATCAATAATATAATCAGCGTTTTTTATAAAATCTAAATTATGCTCTACTGTTAAAATCGTATTTCCTTTTTCAACTAAAGATTCTAAAATTTTTATAAGCTTTAAGATATCGTCAGGATGAAGACCTGTTGTTGGTTCATCTAAAATATAAATCGTTTTTCCAGTATCTTTTTTTGAAAGTTCAGTTGCTAATTTTATTCTCTGAGCTTCTCCTCCAGATAAATAAGGGGCAGGTTGCCCTAATTCAAGATAAGAAAGGCCAATATCTTTTAAAATTTTTAACTTTTGATAAAGAATGGGGCTATCTTTAAAAAATGTCATTGCTTCTTCAATAGTTAAAGAAAGTATTTCAAATATATTTTTTCCTTTATATTTTATTTCTAAAACATCTCTAGAGAATCTTTTTCCATTACATTCTTGGCACTCAATGTAAATATCCGGCAGAAAAAACATTTCTACTTTTATTTTCCCCTGTCCCTCACATCTCTCACACCTTCCCCCTTTTACGTTAAAACTAAATTTATCACTATTAAATCCTTTAATTTTTGCTTCTTTTGTTTTTGAAAAAATATCTCTTATGTAAGAAAATATACCAGTATAAGTAGCTGGGTTTGATCTTAAATTTCTCCCTATCGGAGATTGATCAATTAAAACTACTTTATTTAAATTTTCCAATCCTAAAATTTCTTTAAATTTTCCCGGCTCTTCTTTTACTCCGTAAAATTTTTTAAGCAGAAATTTTGCCAAAATGTCGTTAACTAATGAACTTTTTCCAGAGCCAGAAACACCTGTAATACAAACAAATCTTTTTAAAGGAATTTTAACATTTATGTTTTTTAAATTATGCTCTCTTGCTCCTTTAATTATTAAAAACTCATTGCTTTTTTCTGTTTTTTGTTTTTTTATTATTTCAACTTTTTTTCGTTGAGAAAAATAATCTCCTGTGATTGTAAGAGATTTAGATAATTCTTTTGGAGTGCCTTCAAAAACAATTTTTCCTCCCTTGTTTCCAGCACCAGGCCCCACTTCAATTATCCAATCAGCGTTTTTAATTGTTTGATAATCATGTTCTACAACTATTACAGTATTTCCAAAATCTCTTAATTTTTTAAAAATATCAATTAATTTTTTTTGATCTTTTGGATGTAAACCAATTGAAGGTTCGTCTAAAACATAAATTACCCCTGTTAATTTTAAACATAATTGATTAGATAATCTTATTCTTTGCTCTTCTCCGCCAGACAAAGTTATTGCTTTTCTGTCTAAAGTTAAATAAGAAAGACCCACGTCAATTAAAAAATCTAAACGACTAATTATTTCTTTTAAAATTGGCAAAATAATATTTGCTTCTTCTTTTTTAAATTGTTTTTCTTTTTTTAATACTTCTTCAAAAAAAATTTTTGAGTCTTCAACACTCATTTCCGATATTTTATTAATTGATTTATTAAAAACTTTTACCATCAGCGCTTCTTTTCTTAATTTTTTTCCTAAACATAATGGACATTGCTTTACAACCATAAAAGATTCTAATTCTCTTCTTAGCCAATCGGAATTTGTTTCCTCGTATTTCTTTTTAAGATAATAAACTACCCCCTGCCACCTATCTTTATTAGAATTTTTCTCTCCGTAAAGAATTAAATTTAAAATATCTGCCGGTAAATCTTTTACCTCCTCATCTAAAGAAAATTTATATTTTTGAGAAATTTCTTTAATTTTTTCTAAAACACAATTTTTTTTAAAAGCCATCTGAGACATTCTTACAAAAGGCAGAATTGCTCCTTCATTTATAGTTAAATTTTTATTTGGAATAATTAAATCTGGATCTGGTTCAAGTTTTTCCCCTAATCCCTTACATTCGGGGCAAGCACCATAGGGATTATTAAAAGAAAAAAGACGAGGTTCTAAATCCGGAAAAAAAAGATGGCAATCTTCGCAACTATAACGTTCGCTAAAAATAAAATCTTTTCCCTTGTAATCTTTATTTTTATTTTGATTTTTTGATTTTTGATTTATTATTATTGTCCCCTCTCCTAATTTTAAGGCAATGCTTAAAGAATCCAGTATCCTTTTTTTGTCTAAATCTTTGTCTAAAATAAAACCATCAATGATAACTTCAATATTATATTTTTTATTTAAATCCCCTTCTTTTTTTAAAGCATCGTTTATAAAGTAAAAAATTCCATCAATTCTTACCCTTTTAAATCCCCTTTCTTTTATTTTTTCAATAGTTTTTTTGTAATTTTCATTTTCTTCTATTTTAAAAGAAGAAAGAATTGTAATTTCGCTTTTTAAAGGAAATTTTAAAATTTTATTAACAATATCTTTAATTGTAATCTTTGAAATTTCTTTTCCACAATTATAACAATAATATTTTCCTGCTTTTGAAAATAATAATCTTAAATAATCATAAATCTCAGTAATTGTCCCAACCGTAGAACGAGGATTATGAGAAAGTTTTTTTTGTTCAATAGCAATAACCGGGCTTATTCCTTCTATTTTATCTACATCTGGTTTATCCATTATTTCTAAAAATTGTTTAGCATAAGTCGATAAACTATCAAAATATCTTCTTTGACCTTCTGCATAAATAGTATCAAAAGCAAGAGAAGATTTTCCAGAACCAGAAACTCCAGTAATAACTATTAATTTCCCGCGAGGAATATCAATATTTATATTTTTTAAATTATTTACCCTCGCTCCACGAATTTTTATGAATTCGTTTTTCATAATAAATGTCTTTGATTATAAAATGTTTCTTAAAAAATTTCAATAGTGACTATAAAATATTATTAAGTAAATTATTAAGTAAACAGTTGACCAAAAAGTAAATTTTTGATACTATTATTTATGATAAAAAAACTATTTTTTTATACTCTTTCTAGTATTTTAGGATTGTATCTTTCTGATTATTTTTTAGAAAAGGTTATAATTTCTTCCCCAATTAAAACTTTAATTTTAGCGGGATTTATTTTAGGAATTATTAATTTTTTAATAAAACCAATAATATTAAAAATTACTTTTCCTTTAAAAATTTTGACTTTTGGATT
This sequence comes from bacterium, assembly GCA_029553225.1. GTDB lineage: Bacteria > Patescibacteriota > Minisyncoccia > Minisyncoccales > GWA2-38-27 > JAKPCP01. The sequence goes on from JAKPCP010000014.1 coordinate 10,464, forward strand.
GTTTCCTTTATTATTAAATATATTTCTTATCTGGTTTTTTGCTGATGTCTTATTTTTGGAAAAAATAGAAATAAAAGGAATTATTCCTCTTTTTTTTACAAGTATAATTGTCTCAATCGTAAATAGCGTCTTTGAACTATTATTTTTAAAAAGAAAATAATTATCTAATAATCTTTAAAAACTAAAATTAAAAATATGGAAAATTTATTGCCAATACTTCAGATAATAGTTTCTATTTTATTAATTGTTTTTATTCTTTTACAACAAAGAGGAACAGCATTAGGTTCAACTTTCGGTGGAGAAGAAAATGTTTATTCAAGCCGTCGAGGATTAGAGAAAAAAATCTTTTGGGCAACAGTGATATTCACTGCTCTTTTTATTATTCTTGCTGTAGTAAATCTTTTATTAAGCAATGTCTAAAATATTATCTTTTTTAAAAATTGAAAATTTTCCCTCAAAAAAGCAGTGGAAAAAATTTTTTAAAGTTTTAAATAAAAAAGAAAAAATTATTTTTATAGGTTTAATTTTTCTTTTTATTTTTTCTTCTGTTTCTCTTGTTTCCCTTTTGTATTTAAAAAACACAAAAGAAATACCAAAGAAAGGAGGAATTTATATTGAAGGAGTAATAGGACAACCAAGCTTTATCAACCCAATTTACGCTAATTCTGATGTAGACAGGGATTTAACTGAACTTATTTTTTCTGGTTTAATGAAGTACGACAAAGATACAAAAATTATTCCTCAAATGATAGAAGATTATAAAATTGAGGAAGACGGAAAGGTTTATAAATTTAAATTAAAAGAAAATCTTTTATGGCAGGACAATACGCCCATTACAGCAGATGATATAATTTTTACAATAAAAACAATTCAAAACCCAGAATCAAAAAGTACGCTTTATGGAAACTGGATTGGAGTTGAAACAGAAAAAATAGACGATTTTACTGTAAAGTTTTCTATAAAACAACCCTATTCTTCTTTTTTAGAAAATTTTACTTTAAAAATCTTGCCAAAACATTTATTAGAAAATGTTGACCCCAAAAATTTATCTTTAGAAATTTACAATTTAAAACCAACAGGTTCTGGTCCATATAAGATAAACGAAATAAAACAGGGAAAAAATGGAAAAATAGAATCAATTACTCTTATCCCAAGCTCTTATTATTTTGGGAAAGAACCATATATATCTCAAATAAAGTTTTTATTTTTTGATAATGAAGAAGATTTAATTAAATCAGCAAAAAAAGGAGAAATTAAAAGTTTTACTTTAAATTATTATAATAAATTTGATAAAAATTTTAATATTTATAAATTATCTTTCCCAAGATATTTCGCTCTTTTTTTAAATCCCCAAAAAGCAAAACCTTTATCTGAAACAAATATAAGAATTGCTTTAAATCATGCAACAAACAAAAAAGAAATTGTTGAAAAAGCTTTACAAATTTCTCAAAATGATAAAGATATAGAAGAAATAATTGTTGATTCCCCTATTTTACCTCAATTTTATGGATATAAAAAACCAGAAATTTTTTATGAATTTAACCCAGAAAAAGCAATAGAAATTTTAGAAAAAAATGGATATAAAAACAATGAAAGTGGCATAAGAGAAAAAATAATTACTAAAGAAGCATCTTTTAAATTAAAAAGCGATTTAAAATTTGGTAGCAAAGGAACAGAAGTTGAACAACTTCAAAAATGTTTATCTAAATTAGAAGATATTTACCCTAATGGAGAAATAAGCGGATATTTTGGCGAAAATACAAAACAAGCAGTTATAAAATTTCAAGAAAAATACGCTAATGAGATTTTAAAGCCAAATAATTTAACAAAAGGCACTGGAATTGTGAGCAAAGGCACAAGAAATAAATTAAATGAATTATGCTTTAAGGAATCAGTTGAAAATATTCCTTTAAAATTTTCTTTGCTTACTGTTAACCAACCTCAATTAATTGAAACAGCAGAAATTTTAAAAGAGCAATGGAAAAAAATTGGAGTAGATATTGAAATAGAATCGCTTCCGCCAGCTGATGTTAAAGAAAAAATAAGAGAAAGAGATTATCAAATCTTGCTTTATGGAGAAGTATTAGGTATGATTCCTGATCTTTTTCCTTATTGGTATTCAACTCAAAAAAAAGACCCAGGCTCCAATTTATCACTTTATGAAAATAAAGAAGTCGATAAATTACTGGAAGAAATAAGAAAAACACAAGACTTAAATATCTTTGCTGAAAAGCTTAATGAATTTCAAAACATATTATTAAAAGACGCTCCTGCTATTTTTCTTTATAATTCTTATATTTATTATTATGTTTCAAACGAAATTAAAGGTATAGATAATAAAAAAATTGCTCTTCCCTCTCATCGTTTTTCGGGAATTGAAGATTTTTATATTAAAACAAAAAGAATTTTTAAATAAAATTTAATAAATAAAATTACTTTTAAAATATTCAATTAAATTTCGCCGAGGTGGTGAAACCGGAAAACACGTTAGCTTCAGGAGCTAATGCTCTTTTAAGAGCATGTGGGTTCAAATCCCACCCTCGGCACAAATACTTTATAAAATTAATAAATTTAACAAAATATGGCAAAAACAAGTGAAGAAAATCTTAAAATAATTCCTTTAGGCGGGTTAGGAGAAGTTGGAAGAAATATGATGCTTTTAGAATATAAAAACGATATTCTAATCATTGACATGGGTCTTCGCTTTCCTGAAGAAAGTATGCCGGGAATTGATTTTATTATTCCAAATATTTCTTATTTAAAGAATAATAAAGAAAAAAATATTTTGGGAGTATTAATTACCCATGCCCATTATGATCATATTGGCGCTATTCCCTATATAACAAACGAAATAAAAAACGAAAAAAGAAAAAAAGGCAAAAGCCCGTATCCTCCGTTTTTTGCTTCTGCTCTAAGCAAAGGGATAATTTTAAAAAGGCAAGAAGAATTTTCTAATCAAGAAGAGTTAGATATTACAGCAGTTAAAAATGGAGATAGAGTAAAACTTGGCCCGTTTCAAGTTGAATTTTTCCATCAAAATCATAATATTTGGGGAAATTTTGGGCTTTTTATTGAAACACCTGTTGGCAATATTGTAAATACTTCGGATTTTAAATTTGATGAAAATCCAATTAACGATACTCCTACAGATTTTAAAAAATTAAATGATCTTGGGAAAAAAGGCATTTTGCTCTTAATGTCTGATTCAACCGGAGCAGAAGAAGAAGGGCATTCTCTTTCTGAAAAATTAATAGAAAAAAACCTTGAAGAAATTTTTAAAAAAGCAAAAGGAAGAATTATTGCCGCTACTTTTTCTTCTCTTTTAAACAGAATCCAGCAACTTATAACTTTATCAGAAAAATATAAAAGAAAAGTTTGTATTGAAGGTTATTCAATGAGGACCAATATAGAAATCGCCCAAAGCTTAAACTATTTAAAAATAAAGAAAAATTTATTAATAAAAGCAAAAGATGTAAATAATTATCCTGATTCAAAAGTAACAATAATTTGCACTGGCGCTCAAGGTGAAGATAATGCTGTTTTGATGAAAATTGCGAATAAAGAACATCGTTTTTTAAGATTAAAAAAGGGAGATGAAATAATTTTTTCTTCCTCTGTTGTCCCTGGAAATGAAAGAACTGTCCAATTATTAAAAGACGAATTTTATCGCCAAGGAGCTGTTGTTTATCATTATAAAATGATGGATATTCATGCCGGAGGACATGCCCAAAAAGAAGAACTGAAAGAAATAATAAATATTATGAAGCCAAAATTTTTTCTTCCTATTCATGGACAATATTCAATGTTATCTAACCATAAAGAAATAGCAAAAGAATGCGGAATAGATGAAAAAAATATAATCGTTACCGAAAACGGAAGTATTATTAACTTAAATAAAGATGAAATATTTTTAGAAAAAAAGAATGTACCTTCAAGTTATATTATGGTTGACGGATTAGGGGTTGGCGATGTTGGAGAAGTTGTTTTAAGAGACAGGCAAATGCTTTCAAAAGACGGAATGTTTGTTATTGTTGCTGTTGTTGATAGACAATTAGGAAAAGTTATTCGTTCTCCTGATATTATTTCCAGAGGATTTATTTATTTAAGAGAATCAAAAGATTTACTATATCAGACAAGAAAAAAAGTGATTGAAATTATTGATAAAGCAGCTGGAAGCGGAGGCGCGGTAAACTGGGTTTATGTAAAGGATGAAATAAGAAATAAAATTGGAGATTTCCTTCATTCAAAAACAAAAAGAAGACCAATTATTCTTCCTGTAATAATTGAAGTTTAATAAAAAATAAATTAAAATATATAAAATAAATTAAATTACAAAATTTATGAGAGTTTTAAGCGCAATTCAACCTACAGGAGCAATCCATATTGGCAATTATTTAGGAGCAATAAAACAATGGATTGATCTTCAAGAAAAAAATGAATGTATATTTTTTATCTGTGACCTCCATTCAATTACTATCCCCTATGATCCTAAAGAATTTCAAAAAAATATTTTAGAAACTGCTATCACTTATTTAGCAGCCGGAGTAAATCCAGAAAAAAGTATATTTTTTGTCCAATCAAAAGTGAAAGAACATACAGAACTATGTTGGCTATTAGGAAGTGTTACCCCTGTGGGAGATCTTTTAAGAATGACTCAATATAAAGAAAAATCAAAACAATTTAAGAAAAATTTAGATGCAGGAATTTTAAATTACCCTATTTTGATGGCTGCTGACATCTTGCTTTATAAAGCAAATGCTGTTCCTGTTGGAGAAGACCAAGCTCAACACGTAGAATTAACAAGAACAATTGCTAGAAAATTTAATCAACGATTTGGAAAAACTTTTAATGAGCCAAAAACAATTCTTCCTAAAATGGGAGCAAGAATTATGAGTTTAACAAACCCTAAAAAGAAAATGTCAAAATCAATGGGACCTCAAAATTATATTTCTCTTTTCGATGAACCAGAAGAAATAGAAAAAAAAGTAATGAGCGCAATAACAGATAGCGGAAAAGAAATAAAATATAATCCTGTAAAAAAACCAGGTATTTCAAACTTGCTTGTTATTTATAGTTTATTCAGCGGAAAACCAATAAAAGAATTAGAAAATTTCTTTAATGGAAAAAGTTATTCTTTTTTTAAAAAATCTTTATCAGAACTTTTAATAAATTCATTAGAACCATTTAGAAGAAAAAGGAAAGAACTTTTATTAAGGGAAACTTATATTAAAGAAACTTTAAATATTGGCGCAAAGAGAGCAGAGACAATCGCTCAATCGACAATGGAAGAAGTAAAATCAAAAATGGGATTAGTTTGAGTTTAATAAAGATAAAACTTCTTTTTGTTTTTCTTTAAGTATTTTTTTTGATTTTGCCTCAAGATTAAGCCTTAATAAAGGTTCTGTATTTGATGCTCTTAGATTAAAACGCCAATCAGGATATTCAATAGACAATCCATCAAGTAAAGAAATTTTTCCATCTTTATAATGTTCTTTTAAGATTTTAAATTTATTCTTAATTAACTTTTTGTCTTTTAATTCAAAATTAATTTCTCCTGACTCAAAACTAGAAATTAAAGGTTTTAAAATTTTTGATATCGGTTTGTTCTCCCGAGAAATTATTTCTAAAACAAGAAGAATAACTAAAAGGCTTGATTCAGCAAAACCTGTTTGTCTAAAAAAATAATGACCTGATGATTCGCCAGCAAAAAGAGCATTTTTTTCTCTCATCTTCTCGCTTATCAAAGCATGACCAACAGGAGTTATAATTGGAAATCCCTTTTCTTTTAAAACTATTTCCTTGGGTGTAAAAATATATCTAATATCAAAAGCAATTTTCTCTTTTGGAAACATTCTTAATAACTCTTTTGATAATAAAGCAGTAATGTGAGATGCTGGAATTATTTTTCCTTTTTCATCAATAAAAAAAACCCTATCTCCATCTCCATCTGGCGCTATTCCTAAATCTGCTTTTTCTTTTATAACTTTTTTTTGTAAATCTTTTAATGTTTCAAATTTTAAAGGATTTGCTTCGTGTTTTGGAAACCTACCATCTAATTTAAAATTCATTTTTATTAATTTAACCGGTAATTTTTTAAATAAAGCGTCTAAGTCTATGCCCAACATTGCGTTTGCTGCATCAGCAACAATTTTTAATTTCTTAATTTTTTTATAATCTATAAATTCAATTAATTTATTAATTTCATCATTTAATACTTTTTTATTTATTATAGATTTCCCTTTTTTATTAGTTTTAATAAATCTCTCTTTTAAAACAATATCTTCAAGAATATTCATTCCGCTATTTTTCCCTATTTTTATTATCCCGTTTTCTGAATTTTTAACCAACTTAAATCCATTATATTCTTTTGGATTATGCGAAGCAGTAATCTGAACCCCAGCATCATAGTTATAATTAAAAACAGAAAAATATAAAGTTGGGGTTGAAACAAGACCTATATCAACAACATTAATGCCTGAATTTATTAATCCTCTTTTAAATTCTTTTTTTAATATTGGAGAAGAAAGACGCATATCTTGTCCTAAAGAAACTATTATTTCTCTCTTCTTTAAAGAATTAATTAAAAATGTTGCAAAACCTTTTCCTATTTTATAAGCAACTTCTTTATTAATATCATTAGGATAAATTCCTCTAATATCGTATGATTTAAATATTGATGAGTTGACTTTCATATAAATTTATTATAACATTATAACATAATAAATATAGAGAAAAAATTATTTTTTATATTTTAAAATAATAAAATTATAAGAAAAATATGATAAATTTGTACGAACTAAATTTTCTTATCTCTGGAGATGTAGAGGATTTTAAAACAGTAAATCAAAAAATAATTAATTACATCGCTGAAGAAGGTGGTGTTTTAGAACAGGAAATAGAACCAAAAAGAATAAAACTTGCTTATCCTATTAAGAAAAAAAATGAAGCATATCTTTCTACTCTAATTTTTAAATTAGATTCAGAAAAACTTCAAAATTTAATTAAAAAAACAAAAGAAGAAAAAGAAATTTTAAGACATCTTGTTTTAAAAACTAAAGTAAGTAAGAAACCAGAAAAAATCTATAAAAAAGAGGAAAAAGCGCAAATTTCAGAAGAAGTAAAAATCGAAGAAGGAAAAGAAGAAATAAAACCTGTTTTTCATATTAAACCTAAAAAAGAAGAAAAAGTAGAATTAAAAGAAATTGATAAAAAAATAGAAGAAATTTTAAATGAATAATTAAAAAAATTATGAATTTAAATAAAGTTTTTCTTATTGGAAGATTAACTCAAGATCCAGACGTAAAAACAACACCATCAGGACAAATTGTTTGCACTTTTGGATTAGCAACAAATAGAATTTGGACAGATAAACAAACGGGTCAAAAAATGGAAAAAACTGATTTTCATAATATTGTTTTATGGGGAAAATTAGCAGAAACCGCTTCTCAATATTTAATGAAAGGAAACTTATTATTAGTAGAAGGAAGATTGCAAACAAGAAATTGGGAAGATGCAAATGGAATTAAAAAATATAAAACTGAAATAGTAGCAGAAAATATTCAATTAGGGCCTAAACAAGGAAATTATAGCAATAACCAAGAGACAAAATTTACTCAAAAAACAGAAGAGGTTGAAGAGATTCCTATAATCGAGGATGAATTTTCCGAACCTCAGAAAAAAGAAGCAAATAATGAATTTGAAAAAGATGAAGAAGAAATTGATATAAAAGACATTCCTTTTTAAATTATTAAAAATAAAAAATAAACCAATATGCCTTGTTATTTTTGCCAAAAAGGTACCAATTATATAGATTTTAAAGATGTAAAAACTTTAAAAAGATTTACTTCAGGACTTGCAAAAATCAAATCTAGAAAAAAAACAAAAGTTTGCGCAAAACATCAAAAAAAACTTGCAACAGCCATAAAAAGAGCACGTTATTTAGGGCTTTTACCTTTTACCACAAAATAATTTCTAAAATAATTATAAAAAATCCTCTATCAACTAGAGGATTTTTCTTTTAAAATATTTTTTAATTAATCTTCTTTTTCTTCTTCTGATTTTTTAAAAATTTCTTGTTTTATCTCTTCCATTAGATTCGGATTATCGTTTAAAAATTTTCTTGCTGGCTCAAGCCCTACTCCTAATTTTTTATCTTTATAAATAAAGGTATTGCCTTGCTTTTTAATGATATTATATTTTAATCCCATATTTAAAATATCTCCTGCTAAAGAAATTCCTTCATTATATAAAATATCAAATTCAACAACCTTAAAAGGAGGAGCAACTTTGTTTTTATCTATTTTTGCCTTTATCCTACTTCCAATTATCTGTTCTCCTTTTTTAATTTGAGCAATTCTTTTTAAATTTATTCTTACCGAAGCATAAAATTTTAAAGCTAATCCCCCTGGTGTTGTTTCCGGATTTCCAAACATCACCCCTATTTTCATTCTTGTCTGATTTAAAAAAACAACAACAGTTTTTGTTTTCGCTACAACTGCTGACAATTTTCTTAAAGCAGACGACATAAGTCGCGCCTGAAGCCCTATTTGAAATTCTCCCATTTCTCCAGCAATTTCTGCTTTTGGCGCTAATGCTGCTACAGAATCAACTACAATTACATCAACCTCCCCTGACCTAACTAATGTTTCAACAATTTGCAATGCTTCTTCTCCAGAATCCGGCTGAGAAATTAAAAGTTCTTCTACATTTACACCAATTCTTTTTGCATAATCAGGATCTAAAGCATGTTCCACATCAATAAAAGCACCAATCCCTCCTTTTTTTTGAGCTTCTTTTATAATATGAAGTGCTAAAGTTGTTTTTCCGCTTGATTCTGGCCCAAAAATTTCAATTACTCTTCCTCTTGGAATTCCCTTTACTCCTAAAGCCAAATCTAAAGATATTGAACCCGTAGGAATAACATCAACATCAACTGGTTTCGCGTCTTTTAATTTCATAATAGCGCCTTCGCCAAAACGCTGTTTTATTTCCTCAACTGCTTCAGTTAAATCTCCTTTTTCTGCTTTTTTATTTTTTTTGACCATATTATTAAAATTTATTTATCAATAATTAAAAAATAATTTAAGGACGAGGACACTCCCCAATAAAATTACCCAAATAAGCAACACTTAAAAAGAATTTAGTCCAACCATAACAATTACCACCCTCACAAGGATCTACTATAAAATTTGAGAGTTTTTTACGCGGATGATTTTCTTCTATCCACTTAGAAATATCTCCTTCTTGTTTATTATTATCCCAATATCTATCTTTGCAATATTTAGAATCAGGCAAAGATTTACAATAATTCTTAAAAGTTTCTTTTCTTTGAACTGAAAAGTCATTAATTTTAAAAATCAAAAAATTATCATAACGTTTATCTAAATTATAATTCCGATTAGCAAAATCTTCGTGAATAGTGCATAAATATAAAGTTAAATTTTCCCGGCTGTTATCTTCTATAATTTCAAAATTATTTTCAAGATAGAAAGGTAAATTTTCTTTTTTTTGACATTTTGCTTTCCAAAAATACGGAGAATTACTATCAGCTAAAAATAAATCATACGTATTTTCATTTTTTCTTTTTGAAAATCCATAAACAATTAATTTATGCCTACCGTCATACTGATAAGAGCTAACATCTCCAGATAAATTTGCATTTTTCTTTAACAATATAATGCTTATATCCATAGGATATTTATTTTTCCCATCAACAGGAAAATATTTTCTAAAAGAACTTTCAAAAGAATTCACATTATAACTTAAAGATGTTTTTATAAATGATGAATCACTGGTTATTCCACAAGTTTGAGTGTTTTGTTGACAACTCATTTCTATTCTAATGTCGTCTATATTTCCCGAATTACACATCAATGGATTCTCTAAATTTTTAAAATTAAAGCTACAATTATCATCTATTTCTTTTGGAATTCCTGATTCATCTATATTTTCGGTTACTGGATCGTCTCTAGTATACTCTACCACTTCGTAATATTTATCGAAACTATCATCTGAAGCCCAATCTTTAAAATTATCTTCAGTAATTGTTGTAACTTTTCCAAAAGACAAATCTTCGCTAATATAAGAAAAAGGCCTCTCGCACTTTCCCCCACGTACAGTTACAAATCGTTGAGACCTTCCCTCAGTATTAGAAACTGTAGGATATCTGTCTGAAGTTACTTCACCATGAGATTTTGGCAAATTATCTTTATATAGATCATGATAGAAAAAACCATTATAAAATTGTGATAAAGCTCCTGTTGTATTGCCCATTATTAACATCGTCATCATAGGATCTTCTGGAGTTGGCATCCAATCATATTCTCCGCTTGGAAATTGATACCTGCATTCTCGCACTCCAGCTTCATACAATGTTTTATGATCTTCTGGAGCAATACGAACAGAAAATTCTCGATTATTTTCATTATAAACTTTTGTTAATCTTATACCTTTTAATAATATTACTATTGGATCTGGATACAAATCATCAATTAATTTATTACAATCTTTTTTACAGCCATCACAATTGAAGTTAAAAAAAGAAGGATTTTGTCTACATGATATTAAACATTTTTCTATTTCTTCTTCACAATATTTAATAATATTATCCCATATTTTTGGATCACACATTTGTTTTGTCGGTGCGTTTTTATCATTATCCCAAAAATAAGCATCCATATCTGGCAAAGTGTTTCCAGCAAAACGCCATTGAAATTTTACAGGAGCCCAATATGGAACCTCCAAAGTTTCTCCCCCAAATCGAAATAATACTGTATCTGAATATCTTAAATAAGATCCAAGATCTTCATTAGGATTATGTAAAAGGCCATAATAAAGTCCATC
>JAKPCP010000030.1 GCA_029553225.1 bacterium
TCTTATTTTTTTTATATCAAAAAATGAATTCATGTTTTTAAAAATTAAAAATTTATTTTAAGTTTTTAATTATTTATTTTACCTCTTTTATTTAAAAATACAATAAAGTTATTAAAATTACCAATAGGCAGTTTAATATTAAAGTAAATGTTTTTTTGAACTGCTTCGTATTTCAATTCTTCTTTTAGCTTCTTGGTGAACACTTTTTAAAAGAAGAATGCATAATAAAGAAACCAAAATAAAGAATACTAATCTAAGAAAGATTAAAAGAGTAAAAAGTATATACATTTTATTAAATTTATTTTAATTTAATACTATTATTAAATTATATGTTATGATTAACAGATTAAATAAATTAAAAAAGAAAATGAAAAACAATAAAAAATTAGAAAGAGAATTTTATGTAAGAGATACTATTGAAATTGCTAAAGATTTATTAGGGAAATATATTGTTAGAAAGGATGGAAATAAAAAAATAGAAGGAAAAATTATTGAAACAGAAGCTTATATTGGGCCTCAAGATAGGGCATCTCATGCTTATAAAGGAAAAATTACCAAAAGAAATGAAGCAGAATATTTAATTGGCGGACATATTTATATTTATTTAGTTTATGGAATGCATTGGCAATTAAATATTTCAACAAATAAAGAAGGTATGCCGGAATGTGTTTTAATAAGAGCATTAGATAAAGGAAAAATTGCGAATGGTCCTGGAAAAGTTTGCCGCTATTTAAAATTAGATAAATCTTTTTATGGCGAAGATTTAACTAAAAGCAAGAGAATTTGGATAGAAGATAGAAATGAAAAAATAAAAGAATCAGATATTAAGGCAACGAAAAGGATTGGTATAGATTATGCTGGTTTTTATTGGAGTCACCGAAAATGGAGATTTTTATTAGGCAATAAAAATCTTTAATTTTTAATAAAAAGAGATTTTTGTTAAAATGTAATATTATGGAAATAAAAGAAATAACTAATAAAGAAGTTTGGGAAGATTTTTTATTAAATTTTAAAGAAAAAACTTTTCTTCAATCTTGGGAATGGGGGGAATTTAATAAATTATTAGGAAATAAAATTTGGAGATTAGGTATTTTTTTAGATGGAAAATTATTATCTGTGTCTCTTATAATAAAAGTAAAGGCAAGAAGAGGCACTTTTCTTTTTATTCCGCACGGGCCTCATATTTTAAATTTTTCATTAAAAGAAGAAATTTTTAAAACTTTATTAAATGAGTTAAAAAAAATTGGCAAAAAAGAAAAAGCTCATTTTATAAGAATTGCGCCATTATTTGAGAGAAATAGCAATAATATAAACTTTTTTAAAAATTTAGGATTTAAAAAATCTCCAATGCATGCAAGTGCTTATGAATCAACCTGGAAATTAGATATTTCTTTAGACGAAGAAGATCTTTTGAAAAATATGAGAAAAACAACTCGTTATCTTGTTCGTCAATCGCTTAAAAATTCTGATATTGAAATTAAAAAGAGCGAAAATGTAAAAGATGTAGAAATTTTTCAAAAAATAGCAGAAGAAACAGCTAAATCTCAAAAATTTGTGCCTTTTTCTTTTGAATTTGTAAAAAATGAATTTGAAATTTTTTTAAAAAATAATGAAGCATTATTATTTTTAGGAGAATATAAAAAAGAAGTGGCAGCTGGCGCATTAGTTATCTTTTGGCAAAATATCGCTTTTTATCATCAAGCTGCATTATTGCCTAAATATCATAAAATTCCAATAGCTTATCGTTTACAATGGGAAATAATAAAAGAAGCAAAGAAAAGAGGGTGTAAAATATATGATTTTTGGGGATATATTGATCCAGAAAAAAACCCTAAACATCCTTGGGCTGGTCCTACTTTTTTTAAAATGGGATTTGGAGGTTTTAAAAAAGAATATATAAAAACACAAGATTTTCCTTTATCTTTAAGATATTATTTAATTTTTGTTTTTGAATTTCTAAGAAAAATAAAAAGGGGATTATGACTTATAAAAAGAAGCCACGCCGAATAAAAAGAAAAAAACCATTTTTTAAGAGAAAATTTTTTTATTTTTTTATTTTTATTTTATTTTTAAGCGGAGTTGCTTTTTATTTTTTGTTTTTCTTTCCTTATTTTCAAATTAAAAACATTGAAATTTCTGGTAATCAAAAAATAAACGCTGATAACTTAAAAGCAACAGTAAAAAATAGTATAGAGAAAAAAATTGGGGTCTTAACAACAAAAAATATATTTTTAATAAATAATAAAAAGTTATCTAATAAAATATTAAATAACGAATTTTTAATTTCTAATATTAGAATAAAGAAAAAATTGCCAGAAACATTATTTATTGAAATAAAAGAAAGGGAACCGGTTGGAACATTTTGCCAAGAGGAAAAATGTTTTTATTTTGATAATACAGGAATGTTTTTTGAAGAAGGAAAAGATATAATTAAACCTTTGGTTAAAGATGAAAATTATTATTCAGATTTAGGTTTGGGAAAAAATATTTTGAAAACAGAAGAGATTTCAAAAATTTTGGAAATTAATAATAAAATTAAAAATAATTTTAAAATAGAAATAAAAAATTTTATTATCTCTTCTGATAAAGAAAAATTAATTGTTGAAACCGAAGAAGGTTGGAAGATTTTTTTTGATTTAAATCAAGACATTTCTGAAAAGATTTATAATTTAGAATTAGTTTTAAAAGAAAAAATTCCTGCAGAGCAAAGAAAAAATCTTGACTATATTGATTTAAGATTTAAAAGAGTTTATTATCGTTTTCTTTCTAATTAACCTTTATTTAATATAATAAACAAATATTGAACCAAGTCTTTTAATAGGGGGTTCAAATTGATAAAGCCAATAATAATAATCAGTTTTTCTATCATATCCTTTAGCCGGAAATCCTCTTCCGCCTTGCAACGAAGATACTGAAACAGCAAAATAATTTGGTTTTTCCATTTCTTTTGGGTTTTTCTCTCCTGACCATTTTATTGCTTTTTCTCCAAAATAAAACTCAACATCTCCGCCTCCAAAATAATCAATATAAATTTTTTCAATTTTATTTTCTTCTACCCATTTTTTTAATCTTTTTAAATCTTGTCCCCAATCAAAATTAGAATCAACAGCGTATAAATATCCGTTTTTAGAGCCGCCAGCAAGCTCATTAAAATATATTAAGAAGTTAGGGAAAACAGAAATAACAGTAAATGACTGCCATAAAAGAAGAAAAAATAAAATTAAATATTTGATTTTTAGGTTTTTATTATTAATCCAATAATTTGTGATTGTTTCACTTACAAGAATTATTGTAAAAGGAAAAATAGGAAGTAGATGGCGGACACCGATATTAAGTTTTGAATTTATAGAAGTAAACCAATAGAGGCAGAGAAAAGTTATCATAGAAAACTCTGTAAAATGATTTTCAACCCAATTTTTTATTCTAATAAAAGTATTTTTTGAAACAGGTTTTTTTATTAAAAAAATAGCAGTTATTAGAGCGATTAAACTTAAAATATGAAAAGCAAGAGGTTCTTTTATCAAATAAATAATTGGAAAATAAGATTTCCAGCCTGCAGCCGAAACTTGACCTAAAAAGTAAGTAGTATTTCCAGTAGCACTTCTATTTAAAACTAAAAGTATTCCCAAGAGATATTGAGAAAAAGAACGAAAAATTGGTTGAGTTGAAAGCCATTTATTTATTGTTATTAAAAAATGAGGCAAAGAACTTGTATCTAAAAGAAATTGAGTATCTCTAATTTGATGTTGGTGCGGATAATTTAAAATATGGTATTGATAAACTGGTAAAATAATAAAGATTAAACCAATTAAACCAATAAAAATTGCTGATAATAGATATTTTAAAATATATTTTTTTCCTTTTAAAACAGCATAAACTAAAGTAATAAATCCAAAAAAGGGAATTAATAAAAGTAAAGAAAATTTGAACAGCATAGAAATTCCGAAAATAATTCCCGTCAAAATAATATTTTTTCTTGAAGGATTTTCTAAAAATTTTAACCAAAAATAAGTTGATAAAACTACACCTAAAGCAGCGCCGACATCTGTAGTTATCAATCTTCCGTGAGCTAATAAAGTGGGGGAGAAAGAAAATAGAAATAAAGTTAAAATAGCAGTTTTATTATTAAATAATTTTTTTGTCCAAAAAAATAAAAACCAACCTAAAAATATTAAAACCAGTATCATTGGAATTCTTCCCCAAAATAAAATTTTATCAGGATTATTTCCAGATTTATATAAAAATTGATTAGCAAAATCAAATTGAAACCACCATTGAGGATTTTCATTTTGAGTCCAAGAAGGATGGTTTTTAGGAAAATTAAGATTTAAAAATAATAAAGGTAGAGCAGCAATATCTTTTATTAAAGGAGGATGTTCCGGGTTTAATCTCATGTCTTTTTGCGTAAGGTAAGAATATCCAGCTGCTATATGAGCGGTTTCGTCAAAAGTAAATGAATCATCTTTTATACTGAAAACGCATAATAAAAACATTATTATTAAAAAGAAAACAGCAATAAAATTTGTTAATTTATCAGACATAAATTATTTACTAATTAATTTTGAAAATAAATTAAATAAAAAACTAAAAAAAATTTCAAAGATTTTAGAAAAAATAATAAAAACAAAAAATAATATTATTCCTCCTATTATTAACAATATTCTTTTTGTTTTATTGTTCATAATTAATTTTATACACCCAAAATTTATTTTGTTGTTCAAATTTCCCATCAGGAAATCTTTTTTCTAACTCTGAGGATAATTTTCCATCATATAAAGGAATAATTACTGTTTTATTTTGAGATGTTTTAATTTTATCTAATTCTTCGGCTTTTAAATAAATTGCACGAGGTTTTCCAAATTTAATTGATTCAATAAAAATTGGAGTTTGCGCAGGAATAGAAATTCCATAAAGCGGGCTATCAAATGCATTAACTATTACATATTTTTGAATTTCATCAGATAAAGAATTTAAATAATTTCCTATATTTACTAAATTTTCAGAAAATGCATCTTTAACTTCTTCTCTTTTTGCCCATTCGTTAAAATATTTATTATATTCACTATAAGCGAGAGTAAAAAGAAAAATAGAAATAATAAAAATTAAAAATATTTTTTGTGTTTTTGTTTTATAGAAAATTTTAATTTTTTCAAAAATTTTAAAAGCAGATAAACCACTGAATATATAGACAGCAGGTATTACCCCTATAACCCTTAAAGAATGTGGAATTCCCTCAAAAGTTAAGGCACCGGGTAAAAGCATTATTAAAAACCAACTTATTAAAAAACAATGAGGTATAAAAACTTTATAATTTTTATCTTTTAAAGAAAATATTAATTCTTTAATTGAAAAAATAATTCCTAAAATAAATAAAATTCCAATAGGCCATAAAAGTTGAGGGGATCCAGAAAAATTATGACGCCAATTTTTATCTCCAGAAAAGTTAAACATTAATAAATGAGAAATGAATGATTCTAAAAAGTTATATATAGGTTTTTCTGAAGCAAAAACAGAAATAGGTGTTGCTCTTCCAACAAAATCATAAGGGTTTTTTAAAAAATAAATACCTATCGGAAGAGCAACTAAAAATATAATTATTAAATTTAAAATTGTGAATTTTAAAAATTGTTTTTTTTCTCCCTCTTTTTTATAAAGAAAAAACCATAAAATAAAAGTAATCGCTAATAAAATAACTGCGAATCTAAATGAAATATAAGTATAAAAACCTAAACCAAAAAGAATTCCAGAAATAATAAAATTTATAATTTTTTTATTTCGAAAACCTTTAAATAAAAAATAAAAAGAAAAAACCAAAATAAAGGGTGTAAGAATTGCTCTAAAACTTATTCTTGAAAAATTTGTATGCCAAAAAGAAATTGCTAAAAAAAAGCTAGAAGTTAAACCAATATAAGAAGATAAATTACTATTAGAATTAGAATTATAAAAATAAAATAATTCTTTTGCTAAAAAATAAAGACCCAAAACAGTTAGAATTCCAATTATCGCCGAAGTTATTTTAAATGAGAATAAAGAAATGCCAAAAATTTTAAAAGAGAGAGCAATCAAATTTATAAAAAGACCTTCTCTGCCGTTATTATCAGGATAAAAAACTTTAAAATTATGAGTTTGTAAGGCTTTAATAGCATCGTTAGCATTCATTGCTTCATCTGGATAAATTCCGGGAGGGATTAAGGTAAGTTTATATAATCTAAAAAAGGAAGCGATTAAAATAATTACTAATAATAAAAAAAATATAAAAGATTTATTGTTTTTCATATTTTTAAAAAATAATTAAAATAAAATTTATTAGATTTAATATTATAATATAAAACTTTTTTTATAATAAAAAAAGGTGGCAAAATTTGCCACCTTTATTTTTTATTTTAATATTTCTTTTCTAGATTTTTATTTAAATCAATTTTTTATTAGCATATTTTATTAATCATTCAATTCTTTCTATCTCATTTTTTTCTCCTTCTTTTAAAAGTTTATGTTTATAACAATTAACTATTTTTTACAGAAGAAATATTTTTAAGAATTAATTAATTATTTTTTAAAAATTCTAAATTTAGAAATATATCTTTTTTTATCAAATTTTTAATTTTATAAAATATTAACACTCTTGACATTAGATTGCTAATTTTTTAATATTAATATAGATAAAAGCAATAAAAATCAAAAAAGAAAAATGGAAAATTATAATTTAACAGAGCGACAAGAAAAATTATTAAAAAATATAGTAGAAGAATATATTAAAAGAGTAGAGCCGATAAGTTCTGATTTTTTACAGAAGAAATATTATAAAGATATTTGTCCAGCAACAATAAGAATTGAGATGAAAAAACTTACAGATAGGGGATATTTATATCAGCCTCATACTTCTGCAGGAAGAGTTCCGACAGATAAAAGTTATAGATTCTTTGTTGATAATTTATTAGAAAAAGAATTAAAATACCCTATTGATTTTGAAATTAATAAAGAAAAATTATTTAAAAAAGAAGATGATATATTTCAGATTATTCAGTATTTGACAAGATTTATTGCTAAAAAAACAAGAATGTTGGCAGTAAGTTATTTATTAAATGAAGATTTTTTATGGAAAGAAGGGTGGGAAGAAATTTTAAGAGAACCAGAATTTGAAAAAAGAGATTATGTTTTAAGTTTTGCTGAATTTTTAGAAAGATTTGAAAATCATATTGAAAAATATATTAAAGAGTTTAAAAAAGATGAAGGAATTAATGTTTTTATAGGAGAAGAAAATCCTTTACCAGAAGCAGAAGATTTTTCTATAATTTTTTCTTCTTGTTGTCTGATAAAAAATGAAAAAGGAATTATTTCTATTTTAGGGCCAAAAAGAATGCCTTATAAAAGAAATTTAGAATTAATTAATTCTTTAATTAAAGAGTTAAAAGAAGAAAATATAAATAAATAAAAATTATGGAAGCAGAAAATCGAGAACAAAAAGAAAATAATAAAAATAATACGGAATCTAAAAACTTAGATAACCAGATAAAAGAATATCAAAAATTATTAGAAAAGTGTGAAAAAGAAAAAAAAGAATATTTAGAAGGATGGAAAAGAGAAAGAGCGGATTTTTTAAATTACAAAAAAGATGAGATGGAAAGAATTGAAGGATTAATAAAGTATGCTAATGAAGAATTGATTTTAAAATTTTTACCAATTTTAGATAATTTAGAAATTGCGGAAAAAAACATATCAGAAAACTTGAAAGAAAATGAAGAGGTAAAAGGATTATTACAGATTAAAACTCAAATTTTAGATTTTTTAAAAAGTCAGGGATTAAGCGAAATAAAAGCATTAGGCGAATTATTTGACCCTTATTTTCATGAAGCGATAGAAGAGATTGAAGATAAAGAAAAAGATTCAGGAATTATTATAGAAGAGGTAAGAAAAGGATATTTATTAAATAATAAAGTTTTAAGGCCATCGCGAGTTAAAATTGTTAAATAAATTATAAATCAAAATTATAAAATAAAATTAATTATAAAATAATTTTTTAAAAATATGAGTAAAACATTAGGTATAGATTTAGGAACAACTTTTTCGACAATGGCTGTTGTTGACAACGGCGAGCCGAAAATAATTGAAAATAAAGAAGGAGCAAGAACAACTCCCTCGATTGTTGCTATTACAAAAAACGGAGAAAGATTGGTTGGAATTTTAGCAAGAAGGCAGCAAATTACAAATCCTAAAAATACAATTTTTTCTATCAAACGTTTAATTGGCAGGCGTTTTGATGATCCAGAGATCCAAAAAGATAAAAAACTTTTACCTTATGAAATTAGAGAATCTGATGATGGTGGTGTTGAAGTAAAAATGGGAGATAGATGGTACAAAGCGCCAGAAATTTCAGCAATGATTTTACAAAAATTAAAACAAGACGCCGAAGATAAATTAGGAGAAAAAATAACCGATGCAGTTATTACGTGTCCTGCTTATTTTGATGACGCGCAAAGAAAAGCAACAAAAGTTGCCGGTGAAATTGCTGGATTTAATGTCAAAATGATTTTAAACGAACCAACTGCCGCAGCATTAGCATATGGATTAACAAAAAACAAAGGAGAACAAATTTTAGTTTATGACTTTGGAGGAGGAACATTTGATGTTTCTATTTTGGATATTAAAAAAGATCCTGATACAGTAGAGGTTATTGCTGTTGGAGGAGATACTCATTTGGGCGGAGATGATTTTGACCAAAAAGTTATGAATTGGATTATTGATGAATTTAAAAAAGAACAGGGGATTGATTTATCTAAAGATGAATTAGCTTTACAAAGAATAAAAGAAGCAGCCGAAAAAGCAAAAATTGAACTTTCTACGGCAATGGAAACAGAAATTAATCTTCCATTTATTACTTCTGATGCTTCTGGTCCCAAACATCTTTATTTAAAATTAACAAGAGCGCAGTTAGAAAATTTAGTAAAAGAATATATTGATAGATCAATTGAATTAGTAAAAAATACTTTAAAAGAAGCAAAATTAGAACCAAAAGAAATTGAAGAAATTGTTTTGGTGGGAGGACAAACAAGGATGCCAAAAATTCAAGAAGCGGTAAAAGAATTTTTTCAAAAAGAACCAAATAAATCTATAAATCCAGATGAAGTAGTTGCGATTGGCGCAGCT
>JAKPCP010000003.1 GCA_029553225.1 bacterium
ATTTTTATAACTATTGCAAATTCTTTAAAAAACACATTATTAAAAGAAATAGAAAGAATTCAGACTGCATTTTCTAATCTAAATGAGAATAGCGATAACACTATAAATTCTCTAAATATTCTAAAAACTATATTTTTAAGTATCGGGGTTGCGATAAATGTTGCGGTAAGTGTCGTAGGCAATTTAATTACTGCTTTTATTAATCTTACAAAAGTCGCAATGGCGACTGGTGAACTATTATTTAATATTTTTACAGGCAAATGGGATAAAGTTGGCGATTCGGCAAAAGTGGCTTTTGAAAGTATAAAAAATTTCGGGGCTGGTATATCTGATAGTTTTAAAGATGTTGTAAACACGGCGAGTCAGTCTTTTAGTAATTTAAATAAAAATTTAGATATAGAAAAAACTTTAAGCAACTCTAAAAAAAATTTTGAAGTTTTTAAAAATCAAACGACAGAAATTCTTAAGAATCAGAATAATCAAATTTTACAAAATAATAATGAAATAATTACAAATAATTTACAATTTACACAAGAATTATTATCGCAATACAAAGAATATGTCGTGATAAAACAAGATTTAATAAACAAGAATTATGCTAACGAGCAAGAATATTTCGAAAAATTAAACAAATTGCGTGAATTAGAGAAAATAAAGGGCATAAAGGAGTTAGAAGATTATTACAATTCGCAAAATAAGATTATTGAGAAAGCGAAAATTAATGTCGAAGGTATAAAAAAGTTTTTCGAAGGGCTAAATTTTTCTAACGTTTTTAACACGATAAACGAAGGGCTTACGGGGGCAATTAATTCTATAAACAATTCTATCGCAAGCGCAAGCTCGGGTATTGGTAAAGCAATAAGTGAATTAGTAAACGAGTTAAAAAAAATAGAGGATTCAAGTTTATCGGATGCTGAAAAGTTTAAAGAAAAATTAAAAGCTATTTTTCAAGCGATTGGCGAGGTCGCGGGGAATGTTTTTAATGCGGTTGGCAACATAATTAATGCGAGCTTTGGGTATTATAATAATTTATTACAGGTAGATTTAAAAAATATAGAAAACTCTTATGCTGAATTATTTAAAAAGTTAGAGAAAGAAAGGGATAAACAGTTAAAGGCAATTGAAGAGCAGACACAGAATGAATTGAAGATACTCGGGCTTGCAAATAAAACAGAATTAGAGTTAGCACAAGAGAAATTAGAAGAACTTAAAGCACTAAGAGAAGAATTTTCAGACGAGGAGACCGAACAAAGGTTGCAGCAGTTAGAGGCTTATTATCAATCGCTGGGGGAACAAACAGATGAAGAAATTAGGCAAGCTTACGAAAGGCAAAAAGCAAAAATTTTAGAAACAGAAGAGAAAAAAAGGTTTGATTTAGAAGAGCAAATATCAACGCAACAAAAAGAAGTCAAAAAATTACAGATTTTAGATGAATCTAACAAGAAAAAAACAGAAATCGAGGCAAAATATCAAAAACAGAAAGAAGATTTAGAGAAAAAAAGACAAAATGAACTAAACGAAAAAGAAAAGCAAATTTTTGAAGCAAATAAAGCTAATCAAATAGCAAATGTTTGGATACAAACTGGTGTAGGTATAGCAACAGCTCTGGCTACTTCGATGCAGTTAGGGCCTATTGCAGGTCCAATTATGGCAGGTGTGCTTTCGACTTTGTTGTTAACTAACGCAGGAGTGCAAACAGGATTGATAGCAAGTCAAAGTTATACACCTAAAAATTTCGCTACTGGGGGTATCGTTGTAGGAGAAGCTGGGCGCGAGATTGTAAGTTTGCCACGAGGGACTGAAATTTTAAACAACGATAAAACTGAAAGAATTTTGTCTGGCGGTGAAATAGTAAACGAAATAAATGTTTATATCGATAGTGAAAAAATTGAGCAATTTTTAATAAGAAAGAGAAAATCTTTAAATTTAAGGTATTTGTAAAAAGAGGGTAAAAAAATGATTCTAAAATTTGTAAAATTTGATTCTAACGATAATGAGCAATTTAAAGGAGAATTGCCAGTCGACGACAGATTTGCAGATTTACAAATTACAATTCCAGAAAAAAAAATTGAAGTAAAAAAAAGTTGGGGGCAAGGAAGCATAATAGAGAATACACCATTTTTCTCTAATCGAGTAATAAGTTTTAACTATCGATTCAAGGCAAAAAATGGACAAATTTTTACGATCGAAAGAGATGATTTTTTTAATAACTGGCTTTTTACAAATGATATTGTTTATCTTTATAGACAATCAGAAAGAGGGGAGCAACGTATTAGGGGGCATTTTAAAATTTCTGAGAAAGAGAAATATAAAAAATATGCAATATCTGATGATATAGCAATTGATTTTATTACAGAAAAACCTTTTTTTGAAAATTTAACAGAAAAAAAATATTCTGGAGTTATATCACACGGACGTGCTTTTTTTTTAATCGAAAATACAGGGAATTTGACTTCTTTTTTTGTTAAAATTAGTAATAATTCTTTTCCTTTTACCGCCCTAACGATTAAATATTTAGGGCAAAATTTAAAAATTTCTGGTTTTAATTATACAAAAATAAGCGACATTTTATTTTTAGATTTTGTTAATTTTAAATTTTATTTAAACGAGGAAGAATTTTTTCCGATTATCGACGGTAATCCATTTTTTCTTACACACGGACAAAATAAAATTGAATTTGAAGTTAATTTAAACAAACACGGGGGGAATCTTGATTTTTGGTTTTATGAAAAATTTATTTAGGATAAGAAATGAAATATAATTATTTTGGTTTAAATTTTTTTGGTGCTTTAAATAAAAAAATAATTAAATTTAAGTTTTATGATAAATTAGAAAACTTAAATAATATTTTAATTTATATTTACGACAAAAATAGAAATCTAAAAAAAATAATTACAAAGTTTTATGAAAATTACAACGAATTTTCTATAAATCAAATAAAATTTGAAATAAACAAAACAGGATGCGGGCAGTGTATAGTAGAGTTTTCGGATGCAAAGTTTGTAAATTTTAGTATAGAAGCAGAAGATATTTTTGAAATATATATCGATAATAAAAAACTATATGTAGGATTTGTATTAAACGATTTTGATTATACGACTAAACAAGTCGTTTTGAATGGTTTTGTCAAACAATTAGACGAATTTTACTTTAATGGAATTTTTACAAATAAAACAATAAAGCAAATTCTATCAAGTATTTTTAGTTATTTAAATAACAAAATTAAAATTAAATATTCAGACTCATTGATTTTTGATTCTGGCGAGGTTTTTACCTTTGAGTTTAAAAACGAGAAAATAGTCGATATTGTTAAAAAACTAACAAATTTACAAAATAATTGTTACTTTTTTGTCGATAATAACAATTATTTAAATATAAAAAAGATAAATAAACAAAATATACAAAAATATTATCCAGTTTTCACCGAGAAAATATTTTTTGAAGATTTAGATATAAAATTTGACTATTCTAATATAGACGCAACAGAGTATAAAGTTTACAAAAATAATACAGATGGAGTAGAAATATTTGTCGGCAATGTAGGCAATGAAGGCAACACGCAATTTCCTCCGTTGCCAATCGTCAACAAAATTAGAAAAATGGAAGGAATTTACACAGCAAGTGAAGTCGTTAGTGATAATCTTGCTTTAAGAATTGCATACGAAGATTTGAAAAATAAAGCAAAAATTAAACAATCGTTAAAAGTAAAAAACATAAATTTAAAAGAATACTTACCGAGTATTGATGATTATTTAGAATTTGAGTTTTTTGAGTATTTTAAAAATTTTAATAATTATAAAGTTAATAGAATAGTTGACAATGTTACTAAAATTAATTATCTTATATACGAAAATGGAGTAAAATGCGATTTGTCTTTAGGCGATTTGATAGAAGAAGAAGGGGAAGAGTTGTATAATTTAAAGAAAAAAATAAGAATTTTAGAAACTATAAATAAAATTTAAGGAGTGAAAAGTGGCAATAAGAGATTTACAAGTTGATTTATTACGAGATTTTATTTTAACAGAAGGGCTATTTGAATATCAAGAAGTTTTGTATACTATACCGGCCGTGGCAAATTATCCTGATAAGAACCCAATTTACTTTGTCGTTTGGTTAGACGAGGCACCGTTTTTACAAGATCGAGCAAGTTATCCTTTCGTTGTAAAAAGGGCAAGCGATAATTTTTTGTTTACTGAAGTTGCAAATTATCCAACCCAATCCGGCACTTTTTGTGTAGCACCTGTCGGCTCTTTACGTGCCAATGCTGTTATTTTTCACGGGGATGATGCTGGCGTTCAAGTAAAAATTAATTACTGGGGATACGGAAGCATTATAAGAAATGATACTTTATTGCAAAAAGAGCAAAATCTTGCTGATATACCTGATATATCATCTGCAAGAAATAATTTAGACGTATTTAGTCGAGAAGAAGTTAATTTTAAATATAAATACGGCGTTGGACGACCTCTTTCTACTGTTATTTATGGCCCCGATAGCAATTTTAAAAATGTTATAAGTATAACAAACGGAGAAGCGGGGTATTGTTATTTTGTTAACGGCGGGAATAACAGAATTTATAAAATAAATGTAAATAAAGATACATTTTCTCCTTATTCCGCGCCGATACTTTTAAACTGGACACCAGCGGGGACAATAGTAAATATTTGTTATACCCCGAATTTTTTATGGGTCGTGGATGGGACAACACTTAAAAAAATTAATTTAACTAATTTAACTAATTTGCAAGTAACAACAATAACAACGAACGTGAGGGATATTGTAGGGGGTATATTAGGTTATACTTATCATTCGTCTAACCCTATTTATTATATTTATTACACGAACACATTGGGGCATCTTTTGGCTTATAATACAGATACGGGCGCAATAACAACTATTTATAATAACTCAAATATAGGGCAATGGTATTATTGCACAATCGACGGGTACGGTTGTTTTTATCGTGACTCACCTTCATCATCTTTTTTATTATCGCGAGGGGTAACGACATATTGGGACCAAACTTGGATTAAATATAATCTCTCTCCTGCAACTTACGGTC
>JAKPCP010000019.1 GCA_029553225.1 bacterium
ATACGCTCAGATTTTATTTCTCAAAGATTACAATATACACTTAATTTTATTTTTAATCAAGTACTAGAGCTGCCTTATGTTTTGACAACTGATGCCAATACTTTCGCTCATATTAATTATAGTAGCCTCCCCAATGATAACAGCATTAACATTTTAAAAATTTCACCAGTTTTAAATGATGGATATTTCTCTGATTTATTGCCAGAAATAGAAAAATCAACAAATAATTTATCCATATTTCCTGTAAATAATGAAAATTTTTTCAGTCAAGATATTTTCTCAGCAGTATTTTATTGTATTTCTGGGTGGGAAAGATATTTTTCTAAATATTGTGATATTCATGGAAGATTCCTATCGATAAATTCTGCTATTTTTCATGACAATTTTAATTTCATTTTCCCGTGGGTAGATAAATGGATTTTTTTACTAGCTAAAGAGTTAAAAATTAGATTTAATGATTTACCTATACAATTCGAGAAGATATATAAATTACAGGTTACTATTGATGTAGACATGGCTTACTCATATTTGTGCAAAGGTTTTTATAGAAATTTTGGCGGCGCTGTTAGAGATTGTGCTCATTTTAAGTTTCAACACGTTTTTGATAGATTATTTACACTTTTACACTTTAAAAATGATGTTTTTGATACTTTTGATTTATTACTACAAATAGAAAAATCTTTGCAAAATCCATTAATTTTTTTCTTTTTAGTTTCAGAAAAAACTACAAAATTTGATAAAAATAATTCAATAAATTGCTCAAAATTTCAAAATCATATAAAAAATATTTCTACTTCACATGCAGTAGGACTGCACTATAGCTATTATTCTAAAAATGATCCTAGCTTGATAGAAAAAGATAAATTTTTTTTAGAACATTTAATTAATAAACCTATTAATAAAGGTAGAGCACATTACCTTAGATTAGATATGCCTCAAATGAATCTCATAGCTAATGCTGGCTTTAAAGATGATTTCTCTATCGGTTATGCTTCTATGCCAGGATTTCCTTTGGGAACAGCTCATCCAGTATTTTTCTATGATTTAATTAATGATAAACAAACTGCATTATTATTACAATTAGAGAAATTTTTGCAAAATCCATTAATCTTTTTCTTTTTAGTTTCAGAAAAAACAACAAAATTTGATAAAAATAATTCGATATACTGCTCAAAATTTCAAAATCTTATAAAAAATATTTCTACTTCACATGCAGTAGGGCTGCACTATAGCTATTATTCTAAAAATGATTCTAGCTTGATAGAAAAAGATAAATTTTTTTTAGAACACTTACTTAATAAACCTATTACTAAAGGTAGAGCACATTACCTTAGATTTAATATGCCACAAATGAATCTCATC
>JAKPCP010000034.1 GCA_029553225.1 bacterium
AAATTATACCGGTAAAATTTATTTACAAATTTCCGACGAAGATAAATATATCGAAAAATATAAAGAAGTTGTGAAAGATTATAAAAACGTAGAATTAATTATTTATAAAAAAGAAAGAGATTTCGACTTAATGACAAACATAAATGATTTAAGAAGTCAAGCATTTGCATATAATGCGTCAATTAAAATCGCAAAAAGATTAGGATTAAAATATTTTTTAATTCTCGATGATGATTATAGAAATTTTTATTTTAATAAATCGCAAGGTGATGAGGTAAAAAACCTTGATAGTATTTTTTTTGCTTTAATAAATTTTTTAAAAAATACGAATATATTTTGTTTATCTATAACGCAATTAGGAGATCAACCGTACTATCGTTTTAATTTATTTCGAAAAGCTATGAATTTTTTGTTATTTGAAACAAAAAAAATTCCTGACGATTTTAAATTTTTAGGCTTTACGAATGAAGATGTGAATACATATCTTCGTTATGGTAATATAGGATATATTTTTTTAACATACCCGCGAATCATATTGCGGCAAACGCAAACGCAAAAGCAAGAAGGAGGTTATACAGAAGTTTATATTGATTACGGCACTTTTTATAAATCATTTTTCTCAGTAATGGTTTTACCGTCGGCTTGTCGAGTAAAATTTGTTCCCGGAGTTGGACGTCTTCATCATTTCGTGAAATGGGATTTTGCTGTCCCTAAGATTTTACCGTATAAATATAACTAAAGGGGGTGCGATGTTAAATAAAGATAAATTGTTAAATGAAGCATATAATCTAATGCTTGCGGGCTTGACGAGAAGAGAGATTATTAATTTTTTTAAGAAAAATTATAATTTTAATTTGAAAAGGGCTGAGAAGATTATTAGTCTTGCTAAAAAAGAAATGCTCGAAGTCGCAAAAGAGATGAGGCAAATGGCATTTGAGGAAGCGATTACAAGATATAGGCGACTTTTAAGAAAATGTGAAGAAACGAACAAAATTGGGCTTGCTTTAAAAATCCAAGAGCGATTAGATAAAATTTTTGGTTTAGAGAGTGCGAAAGAATTAAATGTTAACCTTGAAAATGTTAGTGATGAGATAAAAGCAATTCTTAAAAAATATATAAATTAAAAAAATGAATATTGAGCTATTTATTAAAGATTTTTTAGAAAACCCTTTATTTTTTTTCCGAAAACTCGGCTATGACAAATTGAAAGAAATAAACAAATTTTTTTTTGAAATTCTTTTTAAAAAGAAAGAAAAAATAATTGTTTTATTAGCGCATAGGAATTCTTATAAAACTACAATTTTGGCATTAACAGTTGCATTCTTATTATTATTCGATAATTCTTTATCAATTTTTATTGTTAGAAAATCGCAAATTTTGGCTGAAACTATTCTTGATGAGATAAAAAAAATAATGAAAAGCGATTTATATAGAAGTTTGTATAATTTTTTTTATAAAAAAGATATTTTAAAAATGCAAGCGACAAAGTTAAGTATAGCCCTACCTTCAAGTCAAACGAAAAGAGAGCCGAATGTTCTGGCTTGCGGGATGACGAGTAATATTACCGGCTTACATTTTGATTATATATTTTTAGATGATATTGTAACAGAAAAAGACAGATATTCAAGTGTCGAAAGAGAGAACACTAAAAAATTTTTTTACGAATCTTTAAATTTGCTAAAACGAGGTGGCAAAATTAGAATCACAGGGACGACATGGCACGAGGATGATTTATTTAGCGTCTTAGAGCAAAAAGGCGAAAAAATTTTTAAATATGATATTAATCAAACAAATATTTTTAATAAAGATGAAATATTAGAGTTAAAAAAAACAATGCCAGCGAGTTTATTTGCTTGTAACTATGATTTAATTCACATAGCAGACGAAGAAAGATTATTTAAAGAAATCAATTACACGCAAGAATGGGATCAAGCAAATAATTTAATAATTGCGCATATCGATTGTAGTTATGGGGGTCAGGATACTACAGCTGTTACTTTTGCTTACAAAAAGGGTATCGAGTTTATTGTTAGAGGATTTATTTTTAAAGTTTCGATTTTAAAAAACAAAAA
>JAKPCP010000046.1 GCA_029553225.1 bacterium
AGTTTCCAACCGCTAAAAACATATCGGGGGCTCCATCAAGGAGCCCCTCTGCCTTGAATTTATTATATAATTTTATGCGCAATTTGTCGTCGTAAATAGGCACTTCATTACCTATCTTTATTAGTCTATATTCATATTCTTTATACTGATATCTGAACCATTTTACGCAAGCGCTTTGCAACCTGCTGTGTCCGTCAAAATATTTTTTCTCCATAATTAATATTTTTTAAAATACTTTTCTTTTTCTTCTTTAAGATATAACTTAAATTCTTCAATTTTTTGTTTCTTATTTTCCATATTACTAAATTTTTATAAAATTAAAATAAATTTTTGCTTAAAACATACTAATTTTTAGCAGTTTTTTATTGTTTTTTGTCAATATTTATATTGATTTATATCAATAATTTAATTGATTTTGATACACGACAAAATACTCTTTAAACAGCTCTAAAACATACGCTGAAGGTTCTATTTCATAATATTTTATATTGTTATCTTCGTCGTATATTTTTTCAATGTAAAAAATTACACATGTATAAGCTATATAATAATTTAACTTTTTGTAGCTTCCATCTTCGTTTTTAATAGTATCATAGATAAATTCATAATTATAAACACTTAAAGCAAATAAAGCATCTCTAACTAATTTTTCATTTTCTTTAGTATTATCCAGTTCGGCTAATTTTAAAATATCTTCGATAGACAGTTGAATTTGAGGTATAAAAGGTGTTTTAGTAGAGTTTAATTTTAATCTAACTTTTCTACTTTTTACAATCTCTTTTAATATAGCATACATAATTTTTTTATAATCTTCGTTTAAATCTAGATTATGTCGTTCAAACTCGCCTTTTAGCTGTTCAAAATCTTTTTTAAATTCAATTTCTAACTGCATATAACTTTTACTTTATTCGCATATATTCGTTTATTTGCTCGATAAACTCGTCTACACTACGCACTACTACACACTTATAATTTTGCTGCTCAAGTGCACGAATCATATCTACCTGCTTTTTTCTTAAACGGTCTGTTTTAGATTTAATTTCTATAAACATCCCATTGTATATACTATTTCCTACCGATAAGAAAAGGTCGGGGACTCCTGGTTGGAGCCCCTCTGCTTTTAATTTATTATAAATTTTTGTGCGTATATTCTGATTTGCCAAAGGGATGCCATTAGGTATAGAAAATAACAAATCTTTATATTCACTATACTGATACCTAAACCATTTTACGCACGCTTTTTGCAACCTGCTGTGTCCATCTGAATTCGCTTTGTAAATAACTACTTTACTTCTTTTTTCTATTTGCTTTTTCATATTATTATATTTTTAATCAATACGTTCGTTTGGATCGTAGTATTCGTTATCTTCATCATCTTCGTCGTAGTAGTTATCAAAGTTTGCGTCAAAAAAATGATATATAACTTCATTCGCAAAGCTTTGACAAGCAAAATCTAAAACTTCACACGCAAAATCACGAAAATTTTCGTTGTATTTTTCTGTAAATTTTTCTAATGCAGTATTTATATCTAAAAGTTCGTGATAGTCAATTTTAAATTCAAATTTGAACCATTCTAATATTGCGTTTAAATCGTTTTTGCTAAAATAGTATTTAAACTT
>JAKPCP010000028.1 GCA_029553225.1 bacterium
AGAGTCATCTACTGCTAATCTTTCACAATCTAATAAAGGTTTATATGGACATGCTCTTTCGATAGTAACGAACTCCTCTTGAGATTTTCTATAAATAATTATACCTTTATATCCACCTGTAATGTACATATACCCACCAACCACACTAATATCACCATATAGAGCATCAAATACATCAATACTTATATTTACCGGTACATAGGGTATATTTTCATCTTCTTTACATGAATTTAATAAAAGAATACATAATAATAAAAAGAAATAACCTTTTTTTTTTAACATTCATTAACCTTTTGTCTTAGGAGGTT
This sequence comes from bacterium, assembly GCA_029553225.1. Lineage (GTDB taxonomy): Bacteria > Patescibacteriota > Minisyncoccia > Minisyncoccales > GWA2-38-27 > JAKPCP01. Next base: position 309 of record JAKPCP010000028.1, read on the forward strand.
TATGCTGTTGTTTGTACTGCCAATTCTTTATCCAACGTTTTAAGAAAAATTCTTTTTTATGTTCTCGATTAAGTTTTGCTTGTTTTTCTGCATTTTTCATTGCTTCTCTAGTTTCACCAGTTTGATTATTCATTTGTTGTTTAACAGCTTTTTGGTATAAAATAGTATCATCCTTTTGGCGTTTCTTTTTTTCTTTTTCAATTTTTTTTTCTTGTTGATTAATGTTAGTAGTTTGGGCTTGACAAGAAAATAAATTCAAAGAAAAAATAAAAAATATTGATAGTATTATCGCTTTATTAATCAAAAAAGGTGCTTTATTTATCATGAAAAATAATTTTTGTACAAAAGTAAAAAATAAATATCAAACATAAAAATTTTTTTATTGAATTAGGCATTTAAGTAATAATTGGCTTTTTTTGTTAACTCTAAGATTTTTTTTGTGCTTTGTGGTTAATATTTTATATTGCATCTTTAACACAAATTCCACAAAATTTTAAATAGAAAGAGCACAGAGATCTATTTTAAGGTTATTATCTAAGCGCCTAATACAATTTTTTTTAATTTCAAAAAAATAAAGATAAATTTTGGATTTTTGTAAAAATTTTAATATAAATTTGTAAAAATATTAAAATATGAAAAAAATATTATTAATTTTTGCAATGTTTATGATTGTTAATACTATTTGCTTTTCACAAGATACTATTAATAAAAAGTGGAGATTATCATCCATAGATTTTAGTTTTGGTTATTTTAATATATATAATTTTCAAACACCCAACACTACACCAGCATATATAGATTATTTCAAGAATCCAGATGCAGTGAGTGATTATAACTATGATGCTGCTAATTATTGGACTAGCTATAAAAGTGAAAAAACAGATGGCTCAAATATTAAATTTTTAATAGGATTACAATCCTCTAAAATGAAAATTAAAAATAGAAGTGAATTTCTTTTTGGCATTAATTTTCATCAAAATATTAATTTCAGAAATTCACTAATGGTGCTAGAGAGACATGCTATAGATACATTT
>JAKPCP010000029.1 GCA_029553225.1 bacterium
GGAAGAAGAGGAAGAAGGATTATCAGGTGGTGAAGGAAATATTATGAATTGGGAAACATTAGGAGATCCTTCTGATGAAGAAGTAGAAGAAGGAGACTCAAATCATAAAGTTTTAGGCGTAAGCTTTAAAGCAGATGGTTCAGATCTTAAATTAAATCGTGTAAAAGTCTACTTTGGAAAAGAAAGTGGAGATGGTTCTTACAGACCATGGAGTTATTTTAAAAAAGTTTCTTTATACTTAGGCGATGAAAAAATTGCTGAAAAAGATGCTGATCAAGATAATTGGTCTGAATACAGCGCTTCCAGTGTAGGTCTTAGTAATAAAGGTTATAGTATGACATTTACAGGATTAAATGAAATTATAAGAGAAGGAGATGAAGCTGAGCTTTATGTTGCTGTAACAGCCAATGACGATATTGATTCAAAGAATGAAAATACTGTATGGAAAGTTTGGATTCCAGAAAACGGAATAAGATTTACTGATGCTGCTGGCTTAAATGTTTACAATGACGAAGATGCTGAGGAAACATTCACTGTTCAAGAATCAACAAATGCAGCTGTTAAGCTTTCATACGAAACAAGTGAAAATGGAGACAGAGTAGTGGATGTTGATGACAAAACCAGTACTGATAATGTTGAAGTTTTGAGATTTACAATTCAGTCAAAGAATAATGAATCTTTATTAACTGATTTAACAGTAAATCTTGAAACTGATGCTAAAACTAATGGGGATCTCGATGCTTCAAATCTTATTTCAAGATTAAAGCTTTATAAAGGAAATACCTTAGTAAAAACAAAAACCGTTTCTAGTAAAGCTACAAGTGTTACATTTGATAGTATAGATTTAACTATTCCTGAAGACAGCAAAGAAACATTTACAATAAAAGCTGATTTCAAAGCAATAAAAACTGAAAACGAAGGATCTTATATTAAACTTACTATTGATGGAAAAAATGATTTAACTGTTGAAAATAATAGTGGTGATATTATATCTACTAGCGGAATTTCAGGAACAGTTACAGGAGGCAAGATTTATGCTTTTGCTTCAGGTATTGGAGTATTAGCTAATGAAAAAATAGATCCAAAAGTAACAGATCCGTTGCAATCTGGCGATAAAGGTCAAGCAAAATTCTATATTAAATTTACTGTAACTGCTTTTGATGATGATGTCTATATTCCAGTAAATGTTAATGAAACAGGTGTTGCCACAACAACAGATGGATTTGTTTATGCATTTAATCCAAAAGGTAGTATGACTAAAAATGATGTAACTTTATCAGCAACTATTAGCGACACAGATGCTTCAAAAGATGGTAATAATTATTATAAGATATCTGATGGTAGTTCAAGATACTTTATTTTAGAAGTTACTGCTGTAGCAAAAACGTCGGATCTTAATGGTAGCGCAACAGTTAAAATGGATGAGATAAGATGGAGCACTGATAAATCTCGCTGGAATAATTATAATTACTTTGGCGATAGTGTATGGGAGACAAAATCTGCATCAATTCAATCTCGTTAATAAGCCTTTCCTTGTAGGCAAATAAAAAGAACCTCGGCATTTTGCTGAGGTTCTTTTTTATTTTAAAAATAATTTTTGACATTACTTGTAATAATTATTATATTAAAATAAACAAAAAATAAAAATGAAAAATTTTACTCTTTTTAAAATTCCTTTGTTTCTTTTGTCTTTTACGGCTCTTGTTTATTTTTCAGGAGTTCTTTTTCCTTTTATTTTTTCAAAAGTTTTTTTTATCAGATTTTTAATTTTTATTTTTTGCTTTTTTTCTCTTTTTTTGCTTTTTTTCCCAAAAGAAATTCAAAAATTAATAACCAGAGCAAAAATTTATTTTAAAAATCCTATTTTTATAAGTTTATTAGTTTTTATTTTTCTTATGGGGGTTGGCGTTATTTTTGCGCCAAGTTTGTTTAAAGCGTTTTGGGGAGATCTTGAAAGAGGAGAGGGTTTTTCAAGTTGGGTTTTTTATTTTATTTTTCTTATTGCCTTGGTTCTTTTATTTTCAAAAAGAGATTGGACAATATTTTTTATTTTAAATCTTTTCTCTTTTATTATTCTTTTTTCAGACCAAATATATTTTTTTATTAATAAGAAAAATACTTTATGGGGTTTTCTGTTTTTAATAGAAATGGGGACAAAAAATGCTTCATTTACTGGAAATACCACTTTTCTTTCTGCTTATTATCTTTTTGCGATTTTTTCTGTTTTAATGATTTTAGTATTAGAAAAAAATTTAATTTCAAAACTAAACTTTTTTCTTAAAGTTTTAATTTATTTTGTTTCGTTTCTTTTAATTATCTTCGCTGTTTCAGGAATTTTTATCAGTCATACAATGGGAGCGATTTTAGGGTTGTCTTTAGGTATTTTTTCTGTTTTAATTTATTTAATTTTTAAAAAAGATGTTCCGAAAAATTTAAAAATAATATCTTTTATCATAATATTTTTAGGCATTTTGTTTTTAATTTTCTTTCTTTTAACTTTTCATTCTTCTTTTTGGAAAAAAATTCCAGGAGTTGATGAAATTGTTTCTTTAAAATGGGAAAGCACTCCTATTCAAACAAGATTAAATAACTATAGAATAATAAAAAAAGCAGTAAATCCTTTATGGGTTGGAGTTTTAAGATCATTGTTTGGCTGGGGGCAAGAACACTTTTTATATGTTTTTCAAAAATTTTATGAACCGAGATTTTTACAATCTGATACTTCTTGGTATGACAGGGCGCATAATAAACTTTTAGATGTTTTAGTTTGTCAGGGTATATTGGGGCTGTTGGTTTATTTATCTGTTTGGTTTTTTGCGATTAGATCAATTTTAAAAGATAAAAATTTTAGAAGAGGCGCAGCATTATTGTTTTTTGCTGTTTCATACTTTTGTCAAAATTTATTTGCCTTTGACACTGTTGTAACATATATTCCGTTTTTTGCTTTTCTTGCTTTATGTATTCAAAATAAAAATAAAGAAGAAATTACAGAAGAAAAATTAGAAAAAAAGGAATTTTTAATTTTATCAAAAATTATAATTATTTTATTTTTTCTTTTTTCTTTTATTGTTTTTTATTTTACTTTTATTTCTTTTTATCAAATGTCAAATTTTGTTTCATTAATTAAAGATGAGGATATAAATAATATTTCTCAAAGATTAGATAATATTACAAAGCCATATACTTTTGCCCAAATAGATATCAGAAGCAATCTTTTATCTCAGCTTATTAAATTTAAAAAATCTCAGAACACAGTTTCAATAGATCCGTTGATTAAAAAATTAACCTTACTTTTAGAAGAATCAACAAAAAAAGAAAACTGGAATGCTAAATATTATGCTTTAATTGCTACAAGTTATGATAATTTAAACGATATATTGTCTGCTGAAAAATATTGGGAAAAAGCAGTTGAACTTTCTCCTTCCCGTCAAGATTTTCTTTATGCTTTAGGATTAGATTATTATAAACAAAACAAAAAAGAAAAATCATTAGAAATTGCTCAACGGCTTATAAATTCTGATAATAAAATTACTCAGAATAAAATTTTTTATGCAATTCTTGTTTCTTTAAACGAAAAAGAAAAAACGTTTGATAATGTAATGAATGTTTTAATCAGTGTTTTTGACGAACCCAAAAAAGTTAATTTTTTAGGAGACGAATTAAATGCTGCTCGCAATATCTTTAATTTTTATCTTACTTTGTATTATAATCAAAAAAATAGCGATATGTTTTTAAAAACA
>JAKPCP010000023.1 GCA_029553225.1 bacterium
AGGAATTAGAAATTTTATGAATTGGCAAGGGGGGTTAATTTCTGATTCAGGAGGTTTTCAGGTTTTAACTTTAGCAAAAGAAAGCAGGCAAAAAGGAAAAATTACAGATAGGGGAGTTGTTTTTTCTCCGATAACAAATAAAAAAGTTATTTTAACCCCAGAAAAATCTATTGAATTTCAAATGATAATTGAGCCGGATATGGTAATAGTGCTTGATGATTTTACTAATCCAAAAGATGATTATAAAAAAGCAAAAGAAAGCGTTGAAAGAACTGTTGAATGGGCGAAAAGATCAAAAGAAAAATTTTTATCAATTTGCAATAAAAAAAGAATTAAAGAAAAAGAAAGACCTTATTTATTAGGAGTGGTTCAGGGAGGAAATTTTCTTGATTTAAGAGAGGAATGTGTTAAAAAATTGGTTGAAATAGGCTTTGATGGTTTAGGGTTTGGAGGGTGGCCAATTGATGAAAATGGAAAATTTAATTTTAAGGTTGCTGATTTAATAGCGAAAAATACTCCAAAAAATTATTTTCTTTTTGGATTGGGAATTGGAAAACCGGAAGAAATTATTAGATGTTTTGATTTAGGGTTTTCTCTTTTTGATTGTGTTTTGCCAACAAGAGATGCAAGGCATAAACGTTTATATGTTTATAATGCTCCATCGATTGAAAAAATAAATATAAGAAAAAAGAATTTTTATTCTTTTTATTTTCCGGATAAAGAAAAATATCGTTATGAAAATAAGCCAATAAGTAATTCTTGTGATTGTCTTCTTTGTAAAAATTATTCAAAATCTTATCTTTTTCATCTTTTTAAAATAAAAGAAATGTCTGCTTTACGCTTAGCAACTATTCATAATCTTAGATTTTATTCAATTTTAATGGAAAAATTAAAAGAAGAAAGAAAAGTCAAATTGTAAATTTAGAAAAATTGTGTTATTTTTAAAAAGTATTGGTGGCCGTAGCTCAATGGTTAGAGCTTCGCGCTGTGGCCGCGAAGGTTGCGCGTTCGAATCGCGTCGGCCACCCAAACAAAAAACTGATATTTTAAATATCAGTTTTTATTTATTTTTTTCTTCAAGTTTGACTTTTTTTATTAACTCTTTTCCTTTTCGCAAAATTTTTAATTCTATTTCTTCTCCAATTTTACATTTTTGAAGAATATCTGATAGGGGATTATCAGTTGTTATTTTTTCTCCTTTTGCTTCAAGAATAATATCAAATTCTTCAATTCCTGCTTTTTCCGCTGCTGAATTTTTTATAACCGGACTTTCTCCTAATACTTCTCTTACAACCAAAGCACCATAATCAACAGGCAGCTTATTTTTCTCTGATAGATCTTTAGAAAGAATAATATATTTTATTCCAAGAAATGGAACTTTTATTCTGCCGAATTTTTTAATTTCTTCCAAGTCTTTTTTAGCGTAATTTATTGGGATGGCAAACCCAATGTTTTGAGCACCCATTACCATTGCAGTATTAATTCCTATTACTTTTCCTTCCATATTAATTAAAGGCCCTCCGGAATTTCCAGGATTAATAGCAGCATCGGTTTGAATTAAACCTCTTAATCTTTCTGCTTGTTTTGAAATTCCATTGCTTGCCTGAATATATCTAGATAGACCAGAAACAATGCCAGCGCTTACAGTATCATGAAATTCTCCCAAGGGATTGCCAACAGCAATAACTGTTTCTCCAATTTCAATTTGTTCTGAATCTCCTAATTCTAAATAAGGAAAATCTTCTCCTTCAATTTTTAAAATAGCAATGTCGTTGATTGGATCACGCTCTAATATTTTTACTGAATAAGTTTTATTAGGTTCTAAAATAACACTATAATCTGCGTCAGGATCTTCTACAACATGACGAGAAGTTAAAATAAGGCCATCTTTTGATATTAAAAAAGCAGAACCTCCCCCGATTTTTATTAATTCTTTTTTTCCATCTTTAACTTTTGGCATAATTAAATCTTCGGTGCCAAAAGGAAGCATATAAAAGCCTTCAATTTTAGGAAGATTTTTTGAAACAACAATTGTTATTACTGCTGGACAAACTTTTTTTACAATTTCAACTATTGGAGATTTTTCCATATTTTT
>JAKPCP010000024.1 GCA_029553225.1 bacterium
TTTTTCGATATTAAAATTCAATTTATATTTTTTAAATTCATCGTCTTCTCTTTGGAAATTAATTTTCACATCATTTAAAAAAATTATTCTTTTTAAAAGAAATTTTTCAATTCCATAGAAATATTCTTTTAAATTTAAAAAGATTTTAAATTTTTTTCTTTGAAAACAAAATCTAAATCTTCTGAAAATCTTTGACTGTTATAAATTATTCTGATGCAGGTACCGCCTTGAAAGATACCCTCAGAAAAAAATCATTATTACTTAAATATAAAATAATAAATTTCTGTAAATACTCTCTTAAAAGAAACTTAATATCAACTTCTGTTTCTTTAGATAAATTTAAAAAATCTTCCAAACTTTTTATCACTTAAAAATATTAACAGATTTGTTAATTTTGTCGAACGAATAATTTAAAATCTCTGAAAAAGTTATCCAAGAACATTTTTTGAGGCTTCGCCAATAATTTCAAAATTTCTTATAACTGCATCTATAGTTTTTTTATCCTTAATAAATGTATTAAATGTAAAACCATTAACATAGTCTTCGATATTATTAATACTTTCAATGATATCCTCTAAATATTGTATATAATCTCTTTTCATATATATAAAGTCTCTTTTTCTATTGTGTTTTTAAATCTTTTTTTTAGTGTTTCTTTCATAACAAGATCAATCTCGATATGAAGAACATTGCTAAGAAAATGCTTAAGTTCGATAAATGTGAATAAATCTATAGTTTCATAAAATTATACTAATATGTCTAAATTAATGTCTTTATTTTGCTCTCCTCTTACGAATGATCCAGAAATTCCTAAATTTTAAACTTTAAATTTTTCTCTTAATATATTTTCATTCTTTTTTTTAAAATTTTTTTTATATGCTCTAAATTCTTTTTCATCAAAATTAAAATTTTTAAATAATTATTTAATTATCTTCTCCATTAAATCGTTATTGTCATCGCCCTTAAAGATGATTCTTAAAAGTAACTTTATTGAATCAGTTAAATTTTTAGAAAAATTTATCTTCTTTAATAGATAAGGAAGTTTCTTAGGAGATTCCTTCCTCTCTTTTATATTTATCAAAGATATAATTTTCCTTCTCTCTTCTTTTGAATATTTTTGATTCACATCGAGTTCAATAATTCTATTCATTGGAAGTTGATTTATGATTCCAGCAAAAACTTCATCTGGAGCGTCAATCAAATTGATTATCTCCCAATCATAAATTATTTTTGATTTATCAGAAAGTTCGTTAGAGATAAAAGCAACGCTTTTATCTTCCCATGCTCCGAACTCGTTTTTTACAAGAACCTTATAAGTTTTAGATACACTTTCCATAATTTAAGTATACTATTTTTTAAATTATTTTTTAATATTTTATAAAAAACAATATAAATTTTTTCAAATTATTTTATCCAGAAAATAGGGATATTTAAAATTTAATTAACTTAAAAATAATCTTAAATTAAAATAATTTTTATCATTACTTATGTTAATCATTTTAATTTAGGATAACAACTTATTATAAATTTTTTCCATTTGTGGAAGGATCTTATCAATACTAAATTCTTTTTGAATTTTCTCTCTCGCTTTTTTGCCAAAAATTTCTCTATCTTTTACATTTTTAATAAAATATTCAACTTTTTCAACAAAATTATCAATATTTTTAAATGGTACTAAAAAACCATTATTTCCATCTTCAATTAGTTCTCTAATACCTCTGATATTATATGATATTACAGGTTTTTCCATCGACATTGCTTCCATAATTGATTTAGAAAGCCCCTCTCTTATCGAGTTTGTGATATAAACATCTGAAACAGAAATCAACTCCCTTATATCTTCTCTAATACCGAGCAATAATATATTATTTTCAAGATTCAATTTCTTAATTTTTTTAGTCAATTTATTTTTTAACGATCCATCCCCTATTAATAAACATTTAAATTTATAATTAGATTTTTTGAGTTTATTTAGGACTTCCAATAAATCAAATAAATTTTTTTCTTTTCTAAATTCTGAAATATTAATCAAAACAAATTCATCTTCCGAGATATTTAATGATGTTTTATAATATTTTTTTAAATCATCTGTTATTAAATCTGGATTAAAAAATTCGATATCTAAACCTACACCTTTAATATAAAATAATTTATCCTGTGGTACGACTTTATATTTTAATGCCATATTATAATCGTAATCATTGATTGTTATTAATATATCAGTAAATCTTCCGGCAAATTTTTCTAAATAAATATAAATAAAATTTTTTATTTTATTACCATATTCATGGAAATGAAAACCATGAACAGTATATACAACATTAGGAATATTACATTTTTTTGAAGCTACTCTTCCAATAAAACTTGCAATTGGTGTATGGGTATGAACAAGTATATATTTATTCTTATTAAAAAGTTTAATAAGTAAGAAAAATGAAACGAAATTTCTGAAACTCAATGGATTTTTACTAAACGGAATATTATAAAATTTATACCCTTTTTCTTCGATTTTATTTTTAAAACCAGTATCAAATGCTGCAACTTCAACACTGTAATTTTTGTTTTTTAAATAATTCATAAAAGGTAAATGAAAATAATAAATATGAGAATCAACTGTTGAAAGAAAAAGTATTTTTTTTAAAGTATCATTATGATTCATATTTTATTTAATCTCCGATAATTGTTTATATAAATTTAAAATTTTTTTAGTATAATCGGAAATATTATATTCCTTATTTACAATCTCATAGGCATTTTTACTAATAAAATCATATAAATTTTTATTAGATAATAATATAATTATGGAATTTGATAAACCCTCAACATCATCGGGGTTAATTAATATTCCATTAAATTTATCAATTATTAATTCAGATATTCCACCAACCTGTGTTGATATTACTGGTAATTTATTGCTCATGGCCTCTAAGATTACCATTGGAAGTCCTTCATATCTTGATGGTAATACAAAAATTTTAGATTTTTTCATTATATCATCAGTATTGTAAGTTGGATTTATGAAAGTTATATTTTCGTTTATTCCCAAATTTTTAGAAAGATTTAATAAAAATTTTTTTTCACTTCCATCCCCTACTATTGCAATCTTGATATTATTTATGTATTTATTCTTAATAATTTTTATAGATTTAAATAGTGTATCAAGCCCTTTCATTTTCTCAAGTCTACCTACATATAATAAATCATAAACTTTCTTTTGATTAATAATATTATTATTGACTGGAACAGCATTTTTTATTACTATAGATTTTGATTCTATTTGAGGTATCCATTTTATCAAACTCTCTTTTACTTTTTCGCTTACACATATAATTTTATGGAATCTACTGTATATAAAAAAATCAATAAATTTGAAAATTTTATATTTTCTTCTTCTATTTTCAACACTATGTTCTGTAAAAATAAATTTTATATTTTTGTTAACAAAAAAAGAAGATATTGCTATAAATAATGCAGCAGGAAATAAATGAACATGAACTAATTCATAATTATTTTTTCTTATCAATTTTATAATTTTGATTGTTCCTAAAAAATTATATTTGTATTTTAGATTTAAATTTATTATTTTAACTCCTGTTCTTTCTAACTCTTTTTGAAAAAAATTTTCAGAATATAAACTACAGATATTTATTTCAAAATCATCATATTTAATAGCTTCTTTAGCAAAATTAACTAATAGTTTTTCTGCACCACCTATTTCTAAAGAATTAATTACAATTAAAATTTTAATCATATATTTTCCTTTAATTGGTAAAAAGGTTTTCTGATAAGTTATCTATTAAATTTTTATATTCATAAACAACATTTTCTAATTTAAATCTCTCTAATTCATTCATATTTGTAATAAATTTATTCCTATTTTTTAAAATATATATAATGGCTTGTGACAAAGATTTATAATCGCCTACTTTAACTAAGAGCCCATTAATATTATTTTTAATGATTTCTCTTGGTCCACTTTCACAATCAGTTGAAACTAATGGCAAACCTAAAGCAAGAGCTTCAATCAATACATTTGATAATCCTTCATAGATAGAGGTTAACACAAATATATCAGATTTACTCATATATTTGTATGGATTTATATCAAAACCTGGCATCCATAAATCTTCATTAATTTGGAGGCTTTTTGCTAAATTTTCCAAATTCTCCCTTTCAGGACCCTCGCCTATTATTACTAATTTACATTTAATTACATCCTTTATTAATTTAAAAGCTTGTAATAAGATTGAATAATTTTTTTCTTTTGATAAACGTCCAACTGAAAGAATTATTGGCATATTTTTTTCCAAAAACCATTTATGATAAACTGGTTCATAACTCATTAAAAATATATCTTTATTTAAAACCGGATTGTAAATTACTCTGATTTTATTTTCAATACCTGGGATTTTTTTTAACAAATCCTGTTTTACACCTTCAGAAACTGCTATGATAAAATCAGCTCTCTTATAAAGAAAATGAGCTAATATTGAGACAAATTTTACTTTTAAATTATTATTCTTTGTAGCGGAAGACAAATTCGCTCGTTCCATAATAATTAGTTTTGTCTTTACTCTACTAATTAACACCGAAAGTATAGTTATTATATTTAAATGAGTTAATGATGATATTAATACAGTTGGAGTATTTTTTTTTAGATACTTTATTATTTTGAGGAAGGAAAAAAATACATGTTTTAATTTAAAATCTATGATGTTGCAACCTTTTGGCACATTTTTTAATAGTGGGCCTTTTGCATCTATTAATATCAAATCAATTTTATAACCAAAATTTAATAAACCCTGTATCAAATTTAATGTCATTTTTTCTGCACCACCTATTTCTAAGGTTGGTAAAACAAAAGCTATAAATTTCTTTTCTAAATCATTGTTTAAATTCTTTATATTATTATTCATATTCATAATTATTTTACACTAACTAATATTATTTAAAGAATTTTCTTCAGTGTCATAAATAAAATGTATAAATCAAGAAGTGGTGACCAAGTTGAAATATAAATCAAATCATATTTGATTTTTTCTTCTGGCGTTGTTTCATATTTTCCTACTATTTGTGCAAGTCCGGTGATTCCTGGTTTTAGTCTCACTCTATAAATAAAATGAGGAATTTTTTTCTCAATTTCTTCAAAAAATTCTGGTCTTTCTGGTCTTGGTCCAACTATGCTCATTTCCCCTTTTAAAACATTTATAAATTGTGGAATTTCATCAAGGTGTGTTTTTCTTAAAAATTTACCAATTGGATATATTCTTTCATCTTTAGAATTTGATAGCACTGGTCCAGTATTATTTTCTGCACCTTCAATCATTGTTCTGAATTTTATTAAATTGAACGCCCTTCCATTTTCACCAACTCTTTTTTGTATATAAAAAATCTTCCCTTTTGAGGAAATCTTTATAAGTATTGGAATTATTATGAATAGCGGTGAAAGAATTATCAAAAATAGGACTGATAATAAAACATCTATTATTCTTTTTAATATTTTCTCTTCATCTGTTAAATTTATCTTAGATATTTCAAAAAATGGTTTATCTGAAATATTTGTAATGTTAGAGCAGTATAAAAGGATATCTTGAAGTGTGGGGGATAAAAAGATTTTAATACTGTTTTCATAAGCAAATTTAATTATATCTTCTCTTTCTTTTACATTATTGAGTAAAAAAATTGCATCAATTTTTTCTTTTATACCATTTAATTCATTAACACCATTTAATTTTTTGAACTCATATTTTCCATATCTCTCAAAAATCTCTCCATCTCCAATATAAACTGCTAATTTTTTTGTTTCAATTTTTTTCTCATATTTATACACAAAATATCTGAATAACAAAAGAAAGATAATTTCATATATAGTTGAAATAAATATAACTGATCTTGGATATGCAAATTCTCTTAAAAGATACGATAAAGACAGTTTAATCAAAAACAGAAGAATAATCGAAGTTAAAACTGAAGCAAAAATTTCATAAAAACTCTCTTTTTTACTATAAAGTCCATATAAGGTAAAAAATATTATAAAAATTATTGTTAAAAAAGGTAAGGTGTTTATAAATGCTTTAATGTTTCTTGGTTCAAAAGGAGTTCCAAATTTGAAGATATAAAATCTTGTGAAAAAAGCAAAAAGAGATGAAAAAATAAAAATTAAAACATCTAAAAAAGCAATTATATAATAATTAATTTTTTTCATAACATTCTAATGTCTTTTTCAATCCTTCATATAAATCTATTTCGCTTTTAAAATTTAAAAAATCTTCTGACAATTTTATATCAAGATAACTCCTTTTAACCCCACTATCTTTATTTAAATATCTCTTTTTTAAACTTAAACCAGTAACCTTTTCAAAAATTTTCACAAGTTCGTTAATTGAAGTTTCTTTACCTGTTCCAATATTAAAAATTCCCTCTTTATCTATTGATAAAATATTTGCTTTAACAACATCAGAGATATAGATAAAATCTCTTGTATTTTCACCATCCCCAAAAATTGTTAAAGGTTTTTTATTTATTATTTTATTTGTAAAAATAGAAATTACACCAGATTCTGAATTTATTCTCTGTCTTGGTCCATAAACATTTGAATATCTTAATATTGTATGTTTGAAGTTATATTTTTTTGAAAAATAGACAAGGGAATTTTCTATTAATAGTTTTGATAAACCATAAAGATTAACAGGTTTTAAATCATCATT
>JAKPCP010000027.1 GCA_029553225.1 bacterium
CTTAGTTTCTCCATAACAAATCCAAACACTGCTGGTTTAATATTAAACACTCTTAAAAGCAAAACAAAAATATATAAACCTAAAATTATAAAATTAAATAAAGAAGGAGTAAAAACAGAAAGAAAAATAGCTAAAATAAAACCAAAATTAAAAAGAAAATCAGAAACTTTTTCAAAAAGAATATTAAAGCGCGAATAAAATCTAAAAAAATTTTTTCTTTTTTTAATATATTCGTTCCAATCAAAACCTATTGGGTCCATTGGAATGTCTTTAATAACTGCTTCATCTTTTTTTACTTCAAACTCTTCTCCAAAATAAAGATTTTCATAAATTTCATCTTTTGTTTTACCCATTAGTCTTTTAGAAGGAAAAGCATAATGTGTTTTTGATGCTTCCATTTTATATTTTCCTTCATCAACTAAAAATCCGTATCGTCCGTCAATATCAGTAAAAGAAGAAGCAACCTCGTTTCCGTTTAAATCTTTCAAAACAACATAAGCAGGATCCAATGGCTGTTTTGTCACGCTATCATAAACTGTCCCCCATTTTTTAACTTTCTTTCTTTTTAAGAATGGGGGGAAAATTAATAATGTTTGTATTAATCTTAAAATCATAAAAGAGACGCCAGCAGTTGAAGCTGTTTTTGAAGTCGTAGAAACAACTGGATTTTCAAAAACTTCTTGTCCTGTTTTATAAACCTGTTGAATAATATTTTTTGCTAAAGGAAGCGCTTCGCATTTTAATTTATTCCATTGATTTTTAGGAATATATTTTTTTTGAGATTCACACCATATAACTCCAAAACATTTTTCTTCAGAAAAATTTGTTGGAGGAACATATCTATTTTCTAAAGGGCACCAATTATAACATTTTTCTTCACTCCACTCATTTGCTGGCACTTCTTTTTTTTGAATATCGCAATATCTCATACTATGAACAGATAAAGGAATAGTTGGGAAAACTTTTTGAGAAGAAGATGGTTGGGAAGGCCTTCCGCCTGACGATGGATGAGAAGGACCTAAAGGATGTTCTTGAGGAGGTTGTTCAAGAGGAGGTTGTTCAAAAGGAGGTTGTTGAATTGAAGGCGGTGGTTCTGTGGGAAGCAGTTGGGTTGGTACTGGCTGGGGATCAATTTCATCTGACTTAGACGGTTTCCAACTTGTCTTTACTTTAAAATCAGATTTCGAACAACTATTTGTGTTTGAACAATTAAAACTTATTTTGCTTTCTTTGCCGTTAAAGTTAAAAGTTGCATAACCCGAAAAATAACCATTAGAATCAATTTTTACTCCCTCAAAATTTATCCATCCAAGATTTTCTCCCCAAGCATAACCTGATAAATTTCCCTTTCCATCGTTTGAAACTCCTCCGTTTTTAGGAGATAAATTTATCCATCCATAATTTTGACTCCAAGCATATCCTGTAATCTTATCATTTTTTACCATTACTCCTCCGTTTTTAGTCCCAAAATTTATCCAGCCAATATCCTCTCCCCAAGCATATTTATAAACAGAGTCAATATTTGTCTCTGCGGCAAAAACACTTAAAGAAACAAAAAGAAAACAAAAACAGAAAAAAAGAATTTTTAATTTTTTATTTTTCATTACTAATATTTTTAATTATTATTTATTTTATCAAAAGCAGAAAAAAAAGAAAGAAATTTTAATGAATTCTCATACTTTCTAAAATACCTAATCCGACAAAAACAGCAATTAAATTTGAACCCCCATAACTAATTAAAGGCAAAGAAATTCCAACAACTGGCAAGAGTGAAAGATTCATCCCAATGTTTATTAAAATTTGAGAAAATAAAATAAAAGCAAAACCAGCACTGAATAAACGACAAAAATTTGTTTGAGATGAAAGCGATATTTTTATAATTCGCCATAATAAAATCGCGAATAAAATAAAAACAAAAGACACTCCAACCAAACCAAACTCTTCAGCAATAGCAGCAAAAATAAAATCTGTATGAGATTCGGGCAAAAATCCGTATTGCGTTTGAGAACCTTTTTTAATTCCTTGCCCGAAAATTCCACCAGAACCAATTGCAATTTTTGCCTGTTCTTGACTCCATTTTATTCCTAAATAATCTGCTTCTTTAGGAACAAAAAAACCTATAATTCTCGCCCTTTGATAATCTTTTAATAAGAAAAACCAAGAAAAAGAAAGAATCACAAGACCCAATAATATTAAAATAAAAAAATGTTTAAGTTTTATCCCTGAAATTATTAAAATCCCAACCCATAAACAAAATAAAATTATAACAGAACCTAAATCAGGCTGAAAAAAAATTAAAAGAGAGGGTAAAAAAACATATATTCCCGAAAAAATAATATGTTGCAATTTATACATTTCTATATGCCTTGTTGAAAAATATTTTGAAAGTAAAATTAATAAAACTATTTTTGTAATCTCAATAGGGCTAAAAGAAAAACCGCCTATGCGATACCAACTTCTAATTCCTCTAATTTTTGGCGCAAAAAAATATAAGCCCAAGAGAAGAAGAAGGCAGATAAAATATAAAAACAAAATAAGATAAGAATTTTCTTTAAAAACTCTCCAATCAATAAAGCTTAAAATAAACATCGTCAAAATTCCTATTGCTAAAAATAATATTTGCTTTTTAAAAATACTAAAATTATCTTCTCTAAAAAAAGAAGAACTGTATAAAGATAAAAGCCCTATCAGCGATAAAAACAAAGCAGAAAAAAACATCACCCAATCAAATTTTTTAAAATGAGTATCTAAATTCATTTATTTTATTAAATCTAAAAATTCTTTTTCGTTAATTATTTTTATGCCTCTTTTTTGGGCTTTTTCTAATTTTGAACCAGGATTTTCTCCAACAACAAGATAATCGGTTTTTCTCGAAATAGATTCAGAAACTTCTCCGTTTAAATTTCTAACTTTTTCTTTTACTTCTTCTCTTGTCATCGAATTTAACTCTCCGGTAAAGACAAAAGTTTTCCCTTTAAGTTTTCCTCCTTCTTTTTTTTCGTTTATTATTTTTATTCCTGCTTTCTCTAATTTTTCTAAAAACTCTATATTCTTTTTATTATGAAACCAATTATAAATATTTTCTGCTGTAACAGGACCGATATCTTTAATTTTTTCCAAATCATTACAAGAAGCATTTTTTAATTCTTTAATAGAATTAAAATAATCAGATAAATCTTTTGCTGTTTCTTCTCCAACTTGTCTTATTCCTAATGAATAAATAAATTTTGAAAAAGGAATTTCTTTTTTTGAGTTAATCGAATTTATTAACTTTTTAGCCGATTTTTCTCCAAATCTTTCTAAATTTAAAATATCCCCTTCTTTTAAATTAAAAATATCCGCGGGATCAGATACTAACCCTTCTTCTAATAATTTATCAATAATTTTAGGCCCTAATCCTTCAATATCAAACGCGCCTTTTGAAACAAAATGATAAAACCTTTCTTTTAAAATAGCAAAACAATTCGGATTAATACATCTGTAAACTGCTTCTCCTTCTTTTTTAAAAATTTTTCCATTGCAAACTGGACATTTTTTAGGCATTTTAAATTCTTTTTCTTTTCCCGACCTTAACTCTGGTAAAACTTTTATAATATCAGGAATAACATCTCCGGCTCTTCCAACAATCACTGTATCCCCTATTTTTATTCCTAATCTTTTAATTTCATCTTCATTATGAAGCGTTGCTCGAGAAATTTTTGCTCCCCCAATTTCTACGGGCTCTAAATAAGCAACTGGAGTTAAAGCGCCCGTTCGCCCAACTTGAACTTTTATATCTTTTACAATTGTTGTTGCTTGCTTTAATGGAAATTTAAAAGCAATTGCTCCCCGCGGCGCTTTTCCAGCAACTCCTAATTTTTCAAAAATATTATTATTATTAACAATTACCACTACCCCATCAATTTCATAATAAAGATTATCTCTTATTTTCTGAGAATGTTTATAAAAATCGAAAACCTCATTTATATCTTTACAATATTTATTATGAGAATTTGTTTTAAAACCTAAAATTTTTAAAATTTTATGCTTTTCCTCATGAGTTTTTGTACCCATATCAGTAATAATATCATAGGCAAAAAAATCTAAACGTCTTGAAGCAGTAACTTTTGGATCTAACTGTCTCACTGACCCTGCTGCTATATTTCGAGGATTTGAATAAACAGGTAAACCTTTCTTAATTTGTTCATTATTAATCCTTTTAAACTCATTTTTTGAAATAAAAACTTCCCCTCTTATAATTAATGAAGTTTTTGTTTTTTCCTCTAAAATTTTTATTAAATCTTTTAAATTTTCTCTTTCTAAATCTTTTTTAATCTCTTTTATGTTTCTTAATTTTAAAGGAATTGTTTCAATTGTTTTTAAATTTTGAGTTATATCTTCCCCAACTAATCCATCACCCCTTGTTGCTCCTGTTTTAAAAATTTCATTTTCGTAAATCAACTCAATTGCTAAACCATCAATTTTTAATTCACAATAAAAATCAATTTTTTTTCTTTCTTCTTCTGTTAAAAGTTTAAAAATTCTTTCTTGCCATTCCAGCATATCTTTTTCAGAAAAAGCATCATTAAAAGAAAGCATTGGTTTAAAATGCTTTACTTTTTTAAATTTATCTAATGGTTCACCGCCTATTCTTTGAGTTGGTGAATCAGGAGTTATAAATTCAGGATATTTTTGTTCTAAATCAAAAAGCTCTTTTTTTAACGAATCAAGAGCAGCGTCAGAAATTTCTTGTTTATCTAAAACATGATAAAGATATCTATGATAATTTATTAACTCCTTTAATTTTTCAATTCTTTGTTTTGTTTCTTTTTTGTCCATTCATTTTAAAAATTATAAAATACTAAAATTATTCAGATTCACCAGTAAAAGCAGAAGATTGTCTATATTCAACTATTCTTTTAGCGCCTTTATAATCACCTATTGATTTATACAAGATAGTTTCTCCTTCTTTAGTTATTTTAACAGAATATTTTGAACCATTTATTTCACCTTCAAACTCTCCATCATTATTACCATCATTATCACCATCCACTTTTGTAGGCTCGCACTGATTATTCATAAAACAATCATAATTGGACAAAAAAATTCCTTGTTCAATGCCAGTTTCAGCAACATAATAAGCATTTGTTGAATAAAAAGTGTCTCTTATTGCTCTCATTTGCAAAATTAAAATTGTACCCATTCCTAATGTAATAGATAAAGTAATAGATAAAATAACAACTGCTAAATAAAGAGCCGAACCTTTTTGAAAATTTTTATTAGAAGAAAACATATTTTTAAAATTAATTTTTTGCTTTTAAATAAATGTATTTTAAAGTTCTTTTCTTATCAAAATGTAATACATTTTTTACTGCTTTTATAAATCCTTGGTGGTCTCCACCAATTTTTACTTTTTTGTTCATTATCGCGTCAATTAAATCTTTTTCCGAAGAAACTTTTTCAAAAGTTTCAATATAAGCAGAACCAACAAACTCTTTTCTGTGCGCGTCAGAACCAGCAGTAAAAGGAAAATCTTTTTTCTGAGAAAATTTGGAAACTTTTTTATTTGAAAAATTAAAAAAACTTAAAGCATTTAAAATTTCTAAAGCATCAGGTTTTGTTTCTAAAACTTCTCTTATGATGCCTTTAAAATTAAGCACAGTTGGATCAAAAAGATGCGGAATAACTGCTATTCCCTTTTGTTTTCTAATTTCTTTTATTGTTTCTTTTAAAGATAGTCCGTCAGGGATTAATTTTTTCACATTTATTGCTAAAACATCCCCTGATTTACTTAAAATTTCTATTCCCGGAATAACTAAAATATTTTTATCAAAAGAAAATTTCATTGCTTCAACTGCTCCTCTAATCTCATTATGGTCTGTAATACAAACACAATCAATTCCTTTTTCAATTGCTGAATTAATAATCTCTTTTGGAGAATGAATTCCATCGCAAGAAAAACTTGTGTGAATATGTAAATCAGCTTTCATTTTAAAATAATGTTTTTTGGTTATTTTTATTATTTGTTTCTTCTAAAGAAATTTTAATTTTCCCATAAACGCCATCATAACCTGGACAAACCTCCACTTTTCCTTCTCTCATTTTTACAATAGCTGTTGCTATCTCTTCTCTAACTACTAATTTAAGTTCATTATAAGGAATTTTAAGCAAAACTTCAAACTCATTTTTAAAGTTTTTAATTAATTTATCATATTCTTCTTTTACTTTTTTTGCTGTTGGCAAAACATTAAAAACATCTGCTATTATTTCTTGTAAAGGAACGACGCTTTTAAAAGGAATTGCGTTTTGAGGGACAAAACCATCTTCCCTGTCTGCTAATTCTTCCACCCTATTTAAAACCCCTATTGTTAATGGCTTATGACAAACAGGACAAATATTTTTATTCTCTTTTGTTTCTTTTGGAGACATTGAGATATTACAAAATCTGTGCCCATCATAATGATATTTTCCTTCTTCTGGAAAAAATTCTATTGTATATAAAAATTTTTCCTTGTTTTTTGTTTTAATTGCGTCAATAATTGAAAAATAACTTAAATCTGTATCAAAAACATTTGTCTCTCTTCCAATTTTTGCCGGGCTATGAGAATCACTATTAGAAATTAAAGAAATATTGTCTAAAGCAGATAACCTCCAATTCATTTTTGGGTCGGAAGAAAGTCCTGTTTCTAACGCAAAAATATATTTTGAATAATTATCAAAACATTCTTCAAGGGAATTAAACCCTGATTTAGAACCAAACAAAGAAAACCAAGGCGTCCAAATATGAGCAGGCACAATAAAACAATCTTGAGAAATGCTTAAAATAATTTTTACTAGTTCTTTTGCGTCAAGTCCTAAAATAGGCCTTCCATCTGCTTTTAAATTTCCGATTAAATTTAACCGGGAATTGATTTTTTCTACAATCTCAAACGATGGAGCAAAAATTAAAATATGAATTTTTCTTACTTTGTTGTTTTTAGAATAAATACAACTAATTTCAGAGGTTAAAATAAAACGAGTTTCTGAATTAGAATTTTTAATTTTGAATAATCCTTCTTCAGCGGGAGTTAATTTCTCTAAAATATTTTTATACCACAAGGGATGAGTAAAATCTCCTGTACCTAAAACATTTATTCCTTTTATTCTCGCCCACTTGTCTAAGCTTTCTAAATCCATATCTTTGCTTGTTGCCCGAGAATATTTTGAATGAATATGAAAATCAGCAATAATGTTCATAGTTAAAAATTATATTTTAATTATTTTATCATTTTAAGAAGAAATTAACAATTTTAAAAAGGGGGTTGACAGGATATTTTTGATCCCTATAATTAAAATAGTTATAAAAGGTCGGAAAGAAAATTTAAAAAAAACGCTTATTATTTTTGAAAAAAAGCGTTTTAATAATTTAAAAATGATAAAAGAAAATTTATACGAAACATTAGTTTGCCAAGAAGAGGATTTAGAATTAGATGAAAATTTAGATACTGATACAGCAGAAGATGAAAACACCGAAGAAACAGAAGAAAACGCTGATGAGGAAACAGAAGGAGACGATTTAGAAATGGAATAATTCAAAAAATTTTAATAAATTAAAAACCCGCGATTTACGCGGGTTTTTAATTTATCTTTTTTGATCTTTGCCTTCTACTCTTCTATGTTCTAATCTTTTCGCCAAATCCCATTTTCTTACATCTTTTTTAATTATTTCTGATTTTTTAATTTCATTTTTTATTTTTGATTTTTTTGAAAAATTTTTTTTCATAAATTTATATTATTTTAAAAAATTAAAGAACTGATAAATAACCACCTATTGAAGGAAAAACACTTGTAAAAAGATAATAAAATAAAAATATAACTAATCCACTGATAACTAAAATATCTAAAAATTTTGTCATAATTTTAAAAATTATTTATTTATGAAAAAATTTTTTTCTAATTCTCCAAAAACTATCAAAATTAAAAAAGTAAAAAGGAGTGAGACAAAAGAAATAAAATAAAGATTAAAACCAATTGCTGTTCCAATTCCAGCTGCTACCCATAAGCCAGCAGCAGTTGTTATTCCTTCTATTTTATTTTCTCTTTCACGAAAAATAATAACTCCAGCCCCAACAAAACCAACTCCAGTAGCAATCGCTAAAATAATTCTTGATGGGTCAAAACTCAAACCAGAAGAATTTAAAGAACTTCCATAAATTTCAAAAATTTTCTGGGAAATAATTACAAAAAGACAAGCGCCCAAAGAAACTAAACTATATGTTTGAAGTCCAGCTTCTTTTCGTTTTAATTCTCTTTCTAAACCAATTAAAGCTCCAAAAATTGTAGCCAATAATAATTGTAAAATTATTTCTGCCATTATATTAATTTTTATAATTGTTGTTAAATTTTATAAACCTTATAACCTTCTCTTACTTTTTTATTAACTTTTAAACCTATACTTTCTCCTTTTTTTGCTTTTTTAATTTTCTGATGGTCAACTTCCATTGATTTTACTTCTTGAATAAAATCTGTATCTTCTCCGCCAACTATTCTTATATTATCCCCTTCTGACAAAGGTTTTGATAATTTTATCACCGCTACTTTTACTTTTGGAAAATAATGAGTAATTTCTCCAATTAACTGCCCTTCTATTTCTTGAAAATTATTTTTTTCTTTTTTCATAAAAATTAAAAAATTATTTATGACCTTTTATTTTTAAATTATAACATAAAATTTTAAAAATTTTAAATAATAAAAAATCCCCTCCTTATAAGACGGGATCTTTTATGAGAGAGACGGGATTTAATGAGTTCGGTTTTAACCTTTAGGCTGACTTTGGACTTCGTCAGAGAGCTCTTTAAACCTCTTTTATTAAATCCCGTTGTCCTCTTGGGAATATTTTAAAAATATCCCGCACCCTCTCGCTTATTATATTAATAAAATAAAATAAAACGTCAACAGAAAAAATTATTCTTCTATCTGTATTTTAATATTAGAATTAACATTAATACTATCTTGAAAAATCTTTTTAAATTCAATTATTTTTATATTCATAACTGATTTTAAAAGATTACTATGTTTTTCTATTTTATTCTTATTTTTGCTTTCAATTATTAATTTATTAATTTCTTTCTTTAAAGAAAATCCCTTCTCGCTTTTATATTTTCTTACAGACGAAATCAGATCAATAATTTCCTCAAAATCTTTTTTTATTTTTGTGTTTAATAATTTTTTATTAAATTCGGGAAGTAAAGATAAATGAATACTTTTTTCTTTTTCCCATTTTTTAAAATATGATTGGTATATCTCTTCGGTAATATGAGGCATAAAAGGCGCATAAAGTTTTAATACAGACAAAAGCAAAATATATAAGACAGATTGAGCGGCGTTTTTTGAATTTTTTGAAATATTTTTATTATAAAATCTTGGCTTTACTATTTCTAAATAATTATCGCAAAAATATTTCCAGAAAAAATTATCAATAACTTCTCTTGATTTTTTAAACTCAAATTTTTTAAGATTATAATGATAATCTTTTATTGTTTCTTCTAAAATAGAAAGAATCCATTTATCCTCATCTTCTAAATTTTTAAAATTTATTTTTTTATTATTAAAATCTTTTAAATTTGAAAGACAAAACCTTGCCGCATTCCAAAGCTTTATAATTGTTCTTTTGCTCGCATTAATCTCTTTTTCGTCCCACCTTATATCCTCCCCTAAACTTGCTTTTGCCGCCCAGTGTCTTAAAACATCTGCTCCATATTTTGAAATTATCTCTTGGGGAAAAACTACATTTCCTTTTGATTTTGACATTTTTTCTCCTTTTGGATCCAAAACAAATCCGGAAATCATCACTGTTTTCCAAGGAATTTTATTAAAATGAAGCTTAGATCTAGCAATTGTATAAAATAACCAAAAATTAATAATATCATGCGCTTGGGGTCTTAAAGACATCGGGAATAATTTTTCCTTTATATTTTTATTTTTTATTAAATCAATTGCTATTTGAGGCGTTAAAGAACTTGTTGCCCAAGTGTCCAAAACACTTTCTTCAGGAATAAATTCTTTACTTCCACAGGAACAAGAAGTTTTTGGTTTTGAATTCAAAGGATCAACTGGCAATTGAGAAATTTCCGCGATTTTTATTTTCTGACACCTTTTACAATACCAAACAGGAAAAGGTATTCCAAAATATCTTTGACGAGAAATACACCAATCCCATTTCAAACCTTTCACCCAATTTTCATATCTTTTTCTCATATATTCAGGAAACCACTTTATTTTCTTATCAATTTTTATAAAATCATCTTTTAAGTCTAAATATTTTATAAACCACTGCCAATTTACCAAAATTTCCGCTTCTGTGCCGCATCGTTCATGAACATTAACAATGTGGGAAATTTTTTCTTTTTTTATTGCCTTCCCTTCTTTTTCTAAATCTTCAATAATTTTTTGCCTTGCTTCTTTAATTTTTAACCCTTGATATTTTTGAGATAATTCATTCATCGTCCCATTAGGATTAATAGAAATTTTTAAAGGCAATTTATGATCAAAATACCATTCAACATCTGTTACATCTCCAAAAGTACAACACATTACAATTCCTGTTCCTTTTTCCGGATTTACTTTTTCATCTTCTAAAATTAAAACTTTTTGTCCAAAAATAGGCACTATTGCTTTTTTATTAATTAAATTTTTATATCTTTTGTCATTTGGATGGACGAAAATAGCAACACAGCTTGATAAAAGCTCTGGTCTTGTTGTTGCAATTATTATTTCTCCTTCTTCTTCTAATTCAAACTTAATATTAACAAAAAAACTTTCGATATTTTTATCTTCTAAATCAGCTTGTGCAATAGCGGTTTGACAATTAGAACACCATAAAACAGGAAACTCTCCTCTATATGCCCTATTTTTATGATACAGGTCAATAAAAAACTTCTGACTTAATCTTTGAACATCTTTGCTTATGGTAGAATAAGTTAAATCAAAATCACAAGAAATTCCAATATTTTTCCAATCTCTTATAAATTCTGGCCTTAATTTTTTAAGAGTTTTTTGACAAAGAGAAATAAATTCATTTCTCTTCATATTAAAAATATTAACATTATTCTCTTTTTCTACTAACTTTTCTGTTGGTAAACCATTATCATCTGTCCCAAACGGAAAAAAAACATTTTCCCCTATCATTCGATGATACCTTGCAATTATATCTATATGAGTATAGGAAAAAGCATGGCCTAAATGCATTTTGCCGCTTACGGTTGGAGGAGGAGTGTCAACTGAAAAAAAAGTTGCTTTTTTTTGAGGATTAAATTTATAAATTTTTTCTTTTCCCCAAAACTTTTGCCATTTTTTTTCTAAATTTATAGAATATTGTTTTTTCATCTTTTGTCTAAAATTAAAATAAAGGTTTTATTTCTTAAATTATTTCGTTCGCTCTCTCGCAATTCAGTAGGCGGGTGCTTCACCCGTCTCTAAAATATATTTGCAGTTCCTATTTTAAAAACATCTTTTACTTTCAAAAAATTGCTTATTTTGAGCGGGAGACGGGATTCGCACCCGCGGCCTCTTCCTTGGCAAGGAAGCGTTCTGCTGCTGAACTACTCCCGCTTATTGGTGCCGCGAGGGTGAATTGAACACCCGACGCCTTGCTCTTCAGGCAAGCGCTCTACCACTGAGCTATCGCGGCAAAATTTTAAAAATCACGTGGACGGCATAGGACTTGAACCTATAACCTTCTGAATGTAACTCAGACGCTCTGCCAGTTGAGCTAGCCGTCCGTTTACGCGGAGGGTGCGGACGGTGGGACTCGAACCCACATGGAGAAAATCTCCCAGGAGCCTCAGTCCTGCGTGTCTATCCAATTGCACCACGTCCGCATTTTTATTTTTCTTCTTCTTTTTTTTCTGCTTGTTCTTCTTTTAAATGTTCTTCTTTATTTTCTTCTTTTTTTTCTGCTTGTTCTTCTTTATTTTCTTCTTTTTTTTCTTCTTTATTTTCTTCTTTATTTTCTTCAACTACATCTTCTTTGTTATCAGATACCACCAATTCTTTTTGTTTTAATTTTGCTTTTTTCCCTTTTGCTTTTCTTAAATAATAAAGCTTTGCTCTTTTTACTTTTCCTCTTTTTACTATTTCGATTTTTTCAATATTAGGAGAATGAAGAGGAAAAATTCTTTCAACTCCAATACCAGAACTAACTCTTCTAACAGTAATCGTTGAAGAAATTCCTTTTCCGTGTTTTCGGGCAATAACCGTGCCTTCAAAAACTTGAATTCTTTCTTTATTTTTTTCTTTTATTTTTTGATAAACCTTAACAGTATCTCCTGGTCTTATCTCAGGCAAACCTTTTTTTAATTGAACTTTATTAAATTCTTCAGTTTTTTGAACCATATTTTTAAATACTTTACTTTTAAAATTATTTTAATTTTTTATTTTAAATTAGACAAAAAATTTTTTAACTCTT
This sequence comes from bacterium, assembly GCA_029553225.1. Classification (GTDB taxonomy): domain Bacteria; phylum Patescibacteriota; class Minisyncoccia; order Minisyncoccales; family GWA2-38-27; genus JAKPCP01. The sequence goes on from JAKPCP010000027.1 coordinate 12,425, forward strand.
GGGGTAAATCCGATTTAATTTCAATTATTTTTCCTTCGGGTAATTGAAATTTTATATAAGAAGCATGCAGGAAATGACGATTTAATTTTTTAGCTAAATCTTGATTTTTAAAACCATAAAGATTATCTCCTATAATCGGATGATTAATATAAGAAAGGTGACATCTTATCTGGTGTTTTCTTCCTGTTTTTGGTATTACTTCAATTAAAGTACAATTTGAAAATCTTTTTATTACTTTTAAAAAAGTAATTGCTTCTCTTTTTCCTTTAGAATCTGGCTCTCCAAAAAGATAAACTTTTTGTTTTTTATAATTATTATAAGACCTGCCAATTAATGTTTTTATTACTCTTTCGTCTTCTTTTATAACACCTGAAACTAAAGCAATATATTTTTTAACTATACTTCTTGTTTTAAACTGTTTTTGGAAAAAAAACAAGGCTTTATTGTTTTTAGCTATTAAAAGAATACCTGAAGTATCTTTATCTAACCTATGAACTATTCCATATCTTGGCGCTTTCCCAACGTTCTTTATCTCCGGCCGTATTTCTAAAATATAATCAATTAATGTTTTTTCTAATTTTTCTTTTTCTATTTTTTCTTCTTTTTCGTTAAAAACAATTATTCCTGCTGGTTTATCTATCACAAGAACATTTTTATCTTCATATAAAATTTTAATCTCCATTTTAATTTTTAAGAAACTGTTTAAAAACGATTTTAATATAAAATATTTTATCAAATTTTTCTTAAAAAATAAAATATTTTATGAAAAACCCGCAAAATATTTTAAAATTTGCGGGCATTAAAAATTCTAAATAGAGTCTAAATTCCAAAATGAAGAAAAACATTTTTTACTGCAATAATGGGTATAAGCAATCCCCAATCTATTCATCTCGTTATAAATCTCTTTTGTTATTCGTTTTCCGCAATGGTTACATTTTTCAGGAATGGCCTCAAGAGATTGAGCTTCTTCAAAAGAATATTTTTTAATTTCTATAATTTTAACAAAAAACGACGACGGCTTAAACCGAATTAGTTTACTTCCTAATTCTGGTTCTACCCTAGAATCAATAATATACCATTTTTCGTAGGTTTCACCTAAACCTACTACTCTAATCTTAACCAGAAACTTTTTAAGTCCTAAAATCTCTTCTATCTTGTTTCCCATATTAATAACCTCCTTTCTTTATGTTTTAAGTTAAAGTGCAATTTTTAAAACCTTGATTAGGTTTCTAATTTAGAATAACATAAAACATCTTTTATTGCAAGGAAAATAAAAAGAAGTTTGATTGTAGTGCCCTCGGCAGGAATCGAACCTGCATCTAGACCTTAGAAGGGTCCTATTCTATCCATTGAACTACGAGGGCAATAAAAATTTTTACCTTAATCTTTTAAGAAAGTCAATTTATTTTGACTTTAACGGAAGGGTAAAA
>JAKPCP010000036.1 GCA_029553225.1 bacterium
TTGAGATAAAGCATTGCCAATAAGCTGTATAGGTATTCTCAGATATTTAATAACAATAGAAAAAAGACCTAAGGTTTCTGCACCAAAAAAATAAGTAATAAGCCAAAAGAGAAAAAATTGTTGAGAAAAAGTATCAGCTACCGTGTGCACACTATTCACTAATGGGAATTTTTTATATTCACGAGCTACTTTTTTAATGAGTTTAAAGTTCCATAACAGTTTAAAATCAGTCTTTTGTTTAATAATAACAAATAGATAAACCATAGACAGTAATTGTCCAAAAAACGAACCCAAAATTAGTCCATTTCCGCCCCATTGCCAGTAGCCCCACGCAGCAATTAAAATCTGACCCAGAGTAGATTGTGCTATTTTACTATAAGATAAATTTTTGAATAATCCATAACGCAAACAAATATTATAAAATGTATTATAAGAGGCTACCACAAGCACTGCTATACTAACCAACCAAATATATTGAGGTAATACTTGATCATTGTATACTTGCGTAATAAAATCTTTTAAAAAAAATAAAACATTAGATAATAAAGAAAAAATAATAATTAAAACAAAAGAAAGTGAAGCTATAGCACGAGCTTTTCTATGATTGCGAGGTAAAACAATTGCTACCTCATATCTCAATGCAGCCACAGAACTAATGAGCATAATCAATGCAATAAAATTAGCCTGTACAGCAAAATCTATCGGAGTAAAAATTCTAGTAATAATAGGAGCAATGAGAAAAGGTATAATTTGTGATATCACATTACCACTTAATAAAGACAAAAAATTTTTTTGACTTTTTGCTCTTTTGATAATGCTATTGTAATAGTCTTTTAAAGATGGAGCTTTCATCTATTTGTTATTAAAAAATAAGAAACTAACACTAATTTTTTTTACAAAAATAAATAAAGAAAAAATAACAAAAAAGAAAGATTAACTAGTAAACATTAATTAAAATCAAATAAAAAAATATATTGTGATCTATTTTAAATCTTCCCATTTAGGTAATTCATTTTTAATAAT
>JAKPCP010000039.1 GCA_029553225.1 bacterium
AAGAAAATGAAAATAAAGATGAAGAACAACAATCAAATTCATCAAATTTGGGAGGAGGCTCAACATTAGATTCAGCACCAACACCAACCCCAACGCCGACTTCAACAATAGAAACAACACCATTATCAACTCCTGAACCAAGCCCAGAAATAACTTCTACACCAGAATCTCAACCAACCCCGGAACCGGAACCGGAACCAGAAACAGAAACAGAATCAGAATCAGAATCAGAATCAGAATCAACAACTTCATCAGAGGATTCAATATCTGATTCTTCTGATTCATCTGATTCTTCTGATTCATCTGATTCTTCTGATTCATCTGATTCTTCATCCGATTCATCATCATCTAATTCGTCTTCTGAATCTTCTTCTGAATCTTCATCTGAATAATTTATATCAAAAGTTAAATTCTGTGTTTCTTTCTTGTAATTATTTTTGTAATTTTCCACCAATTATTAACATTTAATTATTGACAGGGACTTTTAAAAACAATAAAATTAGATTATAATTAAAAATTAAATTAAAAAATAATAAATAAAACTATGCCAAAAATTTCTTTAAAAGAAGTAAATATTTTTGATCTTATATCAAAAATAAGTATTTATGTTTTAATTTTTCTTTTGCCGATTTTTTTCTTGCCGATAACAAGCAATTATTTAGATTTTAATAAACAGGCAATTCTTATCTTTTTAGTTTTTTTATCTTTTTTCTTTTATTCTTTAAAATGTTTAATTCAAGGAAAAGCAATTTTAAATTTAGAAAAATTTAATATCTTTTTAATTATTTTTCTTGTTGTTTGTTCAATAGCAACGATTTTTTCTTATTGGTCTTATGGAAGTTTTTGGGGCTGGCCGTTGCCTGTTTCTGAAAGTTTAATAACTTTAATTTGTTTGGTTTTATTTTATTTTTTGATTATAAATGTTTTTGAAAAAAAAGAAGTTTTCCGTGCTTTAATTTTATTTTTAATTTCATCTTTTCTGGCAATTATTTTTGGAATACTTCAATTATTTAAAGTTTTTATTTTGCCTTTTAGTTTTGCAAAAGACGCTTTTTTTAATACTGTTGGAATGGTTAATTCTTTAGGATTTTTAGCAGTAGCGCTTTTGTCTCTTTCTTTTATTTTGCTTCCTAATGTTAAAAAAGGCCTTAAGGTATTTTTAATTGCTTTAATAATAGCAAGTTCTTTACTTATTTTAATAATTAATTTTTCTGTTTTGTGGATAGTTTTAGCAATTGCTTCATTTTTAGTTATGGTGTTTATGATGGCAGTGCAGAAAAAATATTTTTTTGATAGCAGATGGATGACTTTGCCAATGGTATTTTTAACAATAAGTTTGTTTTTCATCTTCTTTAAATTTCCAATTCCTCTTTTGCCAACACCGCCTTTAGAAGTTTTTCTTACTCAAGGCGCAAGCTTTAATATTGCAAAAGAGGTTTTAAAAGAAAGTCCTTTATTGGGTTCTGGACCAGGCACTTTTATTTATGTTTTTTCTAAATATAAAAATCCGGAATTGAATAAAACAGCTTTATGGGATGTAAAATTTGAACATCCAACTTCAAAAATATTTGATATTTTAATTGGTAATGGAATATTAGGGCTTCTTGCTTATCTTATAATGATAGTTTATTTTGTTATTATTGGTATAAAATTTTTATTTTCTAAAAAAGAAAATGAAGAAAATAAAGAAACGGAAGAGAGTGGAATTTTAAAATATTTGCCTTTGTCTTTCTTTCTATGTTTTGTCGTTTTAAATATCGGATTTTTCTTTTACACTTCTAATTTAACAATAGATTTTCTAAATTTCTTTTTAATGGCTGGATTTTTATCTTTTATCTCTTCCAAAAAAGAATTTACCCTTAAAGCTTCTTCTTTAGCAACCTTAGCATTTAACTTTATTTTTGTTTTAATTATTATTTTTAGTTTTGGAATGATAATTTTAGAGGGACAAAAATATTTAGCAGAAGTTAATTATGCAAAGGGGGTGAGTGCTTTCAATCAAAATAAAATTGATGATTCAATATCTTATTTAGAAAAAGCAGTGAGATTAACACCAAAAGTAGATTTGTACCAAAGAGAGTTATCTCAAATTTATCTTCAAAAAGCAAAACAAGAAATTGTATTAAAAGGATTAGATTCT
>JAKPCP010000045.1 GCA_029553225.1 bacterium
AAGACAGTAAATGCAGAGCACATCAAACATAAAGAAATAACAAACAAAAACAAGATGAAGCAAGGTATATATAGCGTATCAACTATTCATCAGAAGATAACAGATTTTGTGGGGTGGATTTATTATAAGTTTCGAGGGGTAGCGACAAAGTATTTGACAAATTACATAATGTGGTTTGTAGTGAAGGGTAAGTATTTGGCAGAGATGGTTATAGAAGATACAGGGAGGATATTGAACTTGGCGGCGTCGGACAGGCGGGCGTGGGAGCGGTACAGTGCTTTGATGTCTTTAACATATTTAATCTATAACATTTAAATAAAATCATATTTCCCTAACTCCACATTACTCTACTATTTTTATTAAATTGCTTAAAAAATTTTTTTCTTTTCAAAAAAACTATATAATTTTTTAATATTGATATATCTATTTTTTTTAAAATGTAATTTATAAAAATCTATTACAGAGATTTTTTTGAAATATATACTTTTAATATTTTATTTTTTTAATTTAATTTTGTAAAAAATTAATTATGAAAATAAAGATTTTAATTATAATGGTTTTGGGTATTTTTATGTTAAGTTGTGTACCGGCTAGACAATATGAAGATGAAAAAGCTAAACGACAAAGTTTAGAATCAGATTTACAACAACTTCAACAAAATTATTCAAACATAGAAAATAAAAATAAAGACCTTGAGGCTAGAATAGCTGAATTAGAAAAAGAAATTAAATATTTAAAACTTGATACTTTAAATTCTGGAATAGCATATAGAAAGCTAACTACAGAATATGATAAACTTTTGCAACTTTATGAAATATTAGATAAAAAAAATAAAGAATTATTACAAACCAATGTGAATGAAACTCAAAAAATTAGCAACGAGCTTTCGATGACTAAAGAACAATTAGAAGCTAAAGAAGAACAATTGTTAAAATTAGAACAGGAGCTGAATATTAAAAAACAAACTTTGGATAAATTAGAACTAGAACTCGGAGAAAAAGAAAAACGAATCATTGAACTAGAAAATATGTTAGCACGTAGAGATAGCACTCTAAAAGATTTAAAAAACAAAATATCCTCTGCATTATTTAATTTTGAAAATAAAGGGTTAAATGTAGTAATGAAAAATGATAGGATATATGTTTCTCTAGAAGAGAGTTTAATGTTTCCATCAGGTAGTTGGGCAGTAGATAAAAGAGGTGAAGAAGCACTCGCTCAATTAGCAAAAGTTTTAGAAGCTAATCCTGATATCAGTATTTTAGTAGAAGGACATACTGATGATGTTCCGTATAGAGGACGTGGAGAAATAAAAGACAATTGGGACCTCAGTGTAATGAGAGCTACAGCTGTAGTAAAAATATTATTACAAAAAGCTAACATAGATCCTGCTAGAATAACTGCTGCTGGTAGAGGTGAATATGCACCAGTAGATCCTGCAAAAACAGCTGAAGCTAGACAAAAAAATAGACGTACAGAGATTATACTTACTCCCAATATGGATGAACTTTTTAAAATCCTAAATACTGAATAAATATAACTTATTAAAATCATAATTTTTATTTATTATATTCCCTGAAAATATTTATTGTTTTTTAATTCTATTATGCTAAAATTCTTTTAATTAGAATAATTTTATAATAATTTTTGTTATTTTTGCAAAAAAAGTTATGATAAGAGATGAAAAAATTTTTTCGTTAATTCAGCAGGAATTTAATAGACAGAGTGAAGGTATAGAATTAATAGCAA